>NZ_CAUVXI010000123.1:0-7128 GCF_963555845.1 Protofrankia sp. Cas8
GTAGCGCTGCCGCCAGAGCGCGCGGAGTGTGGCGGGGGTCTCGGTCCAGGCCCGCGCATCGTCTGCGTAGGCGATGCGCCAACCCGCCCGGCAAAGGGCTATGCTGGCCTCGCTGTCTTCGGCAAGCGTGTCGTCCTTGATACCGCCGACCTCATCGAGGGCCGCCCGGCGCCATGCGCCGATCGCGCCGGGGACCGTGGGCATGGCGCCGAGCAGATCGTACAGCCGGCGGTCAAGGCTGAATCCCTGAACATATTCTATGTGCTGCCAGCGACCAAGCAGTCCACGTCGGTTTCCGACTTTCGTATTGCCGGCCACCGCGCCGATACCAGGGTCCGCGAGTGGTTGTACCAGGCGACGGATGGTATCTGGTTCGAAGACGGTGTCGGCGTCCACAAGTACGAGCACGTCGGCGCAGGCCACACGAATGCCGTGCTGGAGCGCGGCGGGTTTGCCCGCGTTCCGCTGTCGGATGATCCGGACTCCGGGTAGCGCGAGCCGTTCTACGACGTCAGCGGTGCCGTCAGTCGAGCCATCGTCGACGACTATCACCTCAAAGTCCGGATAATCGCTGGCGACAAGCGACCGGACCGCGTCCGCGATGCCCACCGACTCGTTGTAGGCCGGTACGATCACACTGACCGGCGGTAGGAAGGCGGAGCCGGTTCGGCCGGCGGCGTGTGTCCGCTGGTAGGCAGAATCCTCCGACTGTCGGCCGCTGTTCCGCGAGCCGCCCATCTGTGGGCTGTTCTTCCGCCGAATGTAGCGGCGGGCAGCGATGATCGTAATCACCGACCGGAGAATCGCAAGCGCACTGAGCGGGATCAACGACAGGGCCAGATAGCTACGGATCATTCCGGAAATCTTGAACGCCAGAACCAGTGCATTACCGGCGATTCTGCTACGGGTGTCCACCGGCACGGTCATGGACGCGGGGGTCTGGCCGAGCCCCTCGGAGACAGTGACGAAGCGGTAGCCCCGGGCGGTCAGCTGGTCGATCATCTTGTCGAGAGCCGCGACCGTCTGCGCGCGATGGTCGCCGCCGTCGTGCATGAGAACAATGCCGCTTGCGTCACCGCTCGGCGCCGCAGCCCGCACGATCGTATCCACACCGGGCTGCATCCAGTCCTCGGTGTCGCGGTCCGCGACGACCGTCACGTAACCCTGCCCGGCCAGTTCTTCGTACCGTGCCAGCCCGACCTTTGTGATTGCGATGGGAGTGGCGCTGTATGGAGGGCGCAGCAGCGAGTACCGCTCACCGGTGACGGCGGTCAGCGCCGACTGTGACATGCCGAGTTCGAGATTCCGCCGCCAGGTCGGTGCGCTTGTGAGGTCGACATGGCTGAAGGTGTGGATGCCGATCTCGTTCCCGTCACGTTTGATCTGGCGTACCAGGTCGGGATGCTCAAGGACGTGGGCACCCACCACGAAAAAGGTCGCATGCACACCGTGACGGCGCAGGACCTTCAGCACCTCGGGCGTCCACTTCTCGCTCGGTCCGTCGTCGAAGGTCAACGCGACGGTTCCGGGGGCTGTATCGCGCGCTCTCGGTCGGCCGTCCACCACGTCGATCACGGGCTTGGTAGGCGTGTCCGGCGGCGCGTTCTCGGGATCATAATTCTGCGCGGTGCCGGATGGACCGGTACCGAAATACAGAAAGGCCTGGAAACCGAGCATCACACTGAGTGCGGCCACTATGATCACGAAAAGTGGCCAGTGCGACCGAACAGATTTCGGGTGTGCATGGGCCGAGGATCGGCCACGGCGGTTCCGCGCTGATCTCTTCGGTGAGATTCGCATGACGGTCCACGGCCTTATCTGATGTTACCTGGTGTGACCAGGTTACCGACTCCGGAACTTTTCCCGGACGTATCCGGCCCGCCTGGCGCTGGATTATCCACGAATGTATGATCATGCGAGACGGTCGCTGCGGAGGGCAAGGGCTCCACGACGGAGGGCGTTCCGGACAACCCGACTGCTGTCAGCCCCAGGTAACCGGCCGCCAGCAGGCCGAGAATTCGGCCGGCGAAGCGGACCGCTGGACGTCGGGTGCCCGACGTGGTCACGAAGACTGGCGTCACCATGGAATTCTCCTTCAACAACCATCATGTGTTCGGATACGAGCCTGCAGGAACCGCCATCGGCGCTGGTCGAACCGTTCCACCGTTTGGCTCCTCGCCGGTCTGTGGCAAGAGTCCGTCATAAGGCGCCCGCTAACCAGAATGCAGGTATACGGGCAGCGAAAAATGTCATGCGGCGATGCTGGTATTGGCGGTACCAGCATCGCCGGGCGGTGACCGCCGCGCCGGCGCGCGCAATCGACTTCGAAGCCGGATGCGAGGTCGGAAACGAGAACCAGAGTTGGTTCCTTAAGCAGAACATCAGCGAGTTCGCCGGCAAACCTGCCACGGTCGATCCGGCTGACGAGGAGTTTGTCGATCTGCACACGCCGCACTGGCCCGGCGACACCGTGACGGCGATGGGTATGGCCGCCGCCGGCTTTCGGCTGTTTTGACCCTATATCGGTAGTTTGTATCCGTTATCGGGCTACCGGCTCTTCATGATCGTGTTACAGCTAGATACCGTCACCCTTGGTAACTAGTTTCACTGAAAGTTCTTCGCCAGTCTCTTAGCGTAAGGGTGCTCACTGTCACGGTGGGTAACGGGGATGACCGCCGAGGCCCGTCCGCATCCCCGTGCCGGCGACACGCACGCGGACGGGACCCGGGTGCACTGCCCGGACGGCGGCAGAGGGGCGATGGCAATGTCCATCTCAAGCCGCGCAGTCTCACCGACGGTCACCGCGGTCTCCTGTGCTGTTGCCGTCGCGGTGGCTCTTGCGCCGTGTCCGGCCACCGCGAGCGAGCCAACCACGCATGTCGGACCGTCGGTGACTATCACCCCGTCGGTGACTATCGCACCGTCTTTGACCGACGCACTCTGGTACAATTCGCAATTTTCGCCGTCCAGTACCGTCCAAGCGGCGGCGCTGGAGTACCCGGGCCAACTGTTGAGCCGAGGAAGCCGCGGGGAGACGGTTGCGGAGGTCCAGAGCCGGTTGGGGATCGCCGCGGACGGAGAATTCGGACCGCGGACCGAGAGCGCCGTCCGGAGTTTCCAGGCTGGCGCCGGTCTGGTGACCGACGGCATTGTCGGCCCGTTGACCTGGGGCGCGCTCTTCGGCACGTCAACGGCGCAGCCGCCGGAGCCGACCGGCGGCTCGGGTTCACTGGGTGCGGCAGCGGTCGCGGTCGCCGCACAGCAGATCGGAAAGCCCTATCGCTATGGCGGTGCCGGCCCGAACGACTTCGACTGCTCAGGTCTGATCCAGTACGTCTACACGCAACTGGGCGTATCGGTGCCTCGCACGACCTACGAGCAGTTCGATGCGCTACCTCCGGTCAGCCGGGCCGACGTCCGCCCAGGTGATGTGATCTTCTTTTTGGACGATCAGGGGCAGGCGTATCACGACGGCCTGTATGCCGGCGGTGGACAGATGATCATTTCTCGTCGCCCCGGCACATACGTCCAGTATCAGCTGATCTGGACAGATAACTACCGTATCGGGCGGGTATGAAGCTACTCGTCCGCTATTTCGATCCGGCGATCATCGTTGTGATCCTACTCACGCTTGTGATCACTGCGATCACCGCACTCGCCATCGGCTGACCACGGAATATCCAAAATGCCCGGTTCGCCGCCCACAAGGCGGGCCGGGCATTCACAAGATGTACTACATCGCATACTGCGAGTTTCACATCTGCGACCGCGCGGCGACCGGCGACATCACGATGCGACCTGTGACACAAACCGCGGACGTGACCGTTCCGGAACCCTTGCTATCCGGTCGAGAGCCGTCTACGTTCCTCGGTTAACGAGACGAGACAGGTTCGTTTCCGGTGTACATGGCGCCAGCGATGCGGTGCACTCCACGCCGGTGAACCGTGTCGTCGTCTTTTCGTAACAGTCGTCGTCCCACCCGAGTCGTCGTCCCACCCGAGTCGTCGTCCCACCCGAGCAGAGTAGATGTGCGTCACAACACATCTACATGGTGCTCGTCCCTGTTATGTCCGCCACAAGCGATGTCCAGCAGGAGACGGTATGCCCAGTCAGCCGCGTTCGCTACCCTCCGGTAGCGATGCCGTTCCCAACTCCCTGTCCACGTTGCGCACGGATGCAACCATGATCGGCAAAAGGCCATGAGCGCCGGGGTACCGGTCCTGCCCGGACGAGACCTCCCGCCACAGCCCTACGGCCCCGGCTGGCCCGCATACTGGCGCCAGGACGCGGCATGTCGGGACGGGGATCCCGATGCCTTCTTCCCACCGGACGGGCGTAACACCAAGGCCCGCGCCGCTGCCGAAATCCGAGCCCGCAAGATCTGCGCGAGCTGCCCGGTACGACGGGCCTGTCTGGCCACAGCGTTGTTCCGTCAGGAGGAACACGGCGTGTGGGGTGGGCTTACGTCAGATCAACGTAATTCAATCGTGCCGCGCGGCCGGCTGACCGCGGACGACGCGCTGGCCTATGCCGATCGCCTCCTACTGTCCACCTACGCTACGAGCTGATCTTATCACTTCCGTCGGCGACATCCTCGTTGCCCCCGGTGTGGCGTCCGCCGGCTCGTGGTCGACGCCACACCGGGGCCAACGAGCCAGCCGGCCGCGGGACTTCCTTGGAGCGCCCGGCAATAGAGGCGCTCTTAATCTGCCGGATCCGGCCGCCTACCTCGACGGTGCGGAAAGGAACCATTGACGCCCCGGGCCGGGATGGGCAGGCTGCGTGTCGTTGCCGTCCGAGGAGGAGCTTCGTGTCAGGGTGTTCCGCGCCTGGTCACGGCGTCCGGTTGTCCGCCACGTCCACGCAGGTCGCGTGGTGAGGCCGCCGCGTCGTCTCCTGCTGTTGCGTCACGGCAAGTCGGACTGGGCCGACAGCTCGACCCCGGACGCCGAGCGGCCGCTGTCGCCTCGCGGCCGGGCCGCGTGCGAACTCATCGCGGAGCATTTGCGCGCTGATCAGCTCATCCCCGACCTGGTGCTGTGTTCATCCGCACGCCGCACCCGCCAGACCGTTGAGCACATTGCCGGGGCACTTCCGCCTGACGTCCCGGTACTGACCGAGGACAGGCTCTATCTCGCCGATGTCGCCGATCTCCTCGACCGTCTCCGGGAGCTGGATGACGGCGTACCCACCGTCCTGCTGGTGGGCCACAACCCCGGTATGCAGGCACTGGCAGCCGGTCTGCTGCCGGTCGGCGAGCGTCCCCGCATTCCGACCTTTCCCACGGCCGCGCTTGCGGTGGAGGACCTCGCCGTGGGTCGCTGGGCGGAACTCGGACCCAGTACGACCCGCCTGGTGTCGTTTGTCACCCCGCGCTCGCTGACGAGCGCGTCCAGCCGCTGACGACCGGACGGCGGGGTCGGGTCAGTAAGCCTGTTCCATGATGCCGGAGGCGACCGCGGTGATCATGCCGGCGACCAGCGCCACGCCGGTCACGATCCACAGGGGAACGGAGTGGAGCACGAGCGCGAAGGTCCCGATCGAGAAAGCCGCGATGATCAGAAATACCGCGGCCCACGAACCCGTGTTCGCCTTGTGGTGACCGCCCGAACCCGCCACGTCCGCTCCCCTTATGTCGTCCACGAAACTCTGCCGACGCTGACACTACCCGCGAGGCGCGGTGGAAACCCGCCGAGGTGGACGGCTCCAGCCGGGTTCAGCCGGGTTCAGTCGAGCTCAGCAGGCTTAAGCAGGGTTACGAGGGGTTTACGAGTAGCCGGCGAGCCGCGCGAGGTCGTCCAGCTGTTCGCTGAGCCACCGTCCCACATCATGGGTGCGCACCTGATCGGCAGCCGCGGCCAGACGCCGGTGGCGTTCCTCCACCGGCATGGTCAGGGCCTCGTACAGGGCGTCGGCCATCTGTTGTACGTCAAAGGGATGCAGCGTCACCGAGTACTCGCCGAGCTCCTCGTGGGCGCCGGCGTTCTCCGACAGCGCCAGCACGCCGCCACGGCGGTTGACTACGGCGACCTCCTTGGTCACGAGGTTCATCCCGTCCGCGATGGCGTTGACCATAATCACATCACAGATCGAGTAGGCGGCCACCGCAAGTGGGAAGTCCTCGGCCATCCGCAGGTCGATGGGCTGCTGCCCGTCTTTGGTGTGCCGGGCGTTGATCTCGGCGACAACTGCGCCGATCAATGCGATGTAGTCGGCGTACTCGGGCACGTCCGTGCGGCTCGGCTGGAGCAGGGCGAGGAAACTGACCTTTCCGACCAGCTCCGGATGTTGGTCGAGCAGCGTGCCGAACGCGAGGAAGCCGCGCACGACGTTCTTGCTCGGATCGGTGCGGTCCACCCGCAGGATGAGCTGGCGGTCCCCGTCGAGGAAGGCGTACCGCAGCATGGCGACATGCCCGGCGACCTCTTCGGTGCCCAGGATCGCATCGAGCGCGGCCGGGTCCACCGAGATCGGGTAGTACCGGGCCCGGACCGTCCGATCGCCGACTGTGACCAGCAGGTTGTCGAGGTCGACGTCCAGGCCGAGCAGTTCCTGCGCGCACAGGACGAAGTGACGGGCGTAACGCCGGGTGTGAAAGCCGACGACGTCACTGCCCAGCAGCCCGCGCAGCAGCCGCTCCCGGATGCCGGCGGGCAGCACGCGCCACTCGTCCGGGCTTGGCCACGGGATGTGGACGAAGTGGGTGAGCACGACGTCCGGGCACAGTTCCCGGACCCGTTCGGCAACCAGGTAAAAATGGTAATCCTGCAGCAGAACGAGGGCCTTGCCACCGCGGGCGCGGACTTCGTCGGCGACGGCGTCCGCGTATGCCCGGTTGACCGCGGCGTAGCCGTGCTCGAACGCGTCATGCTCGGCCTGGGTGATGATGGGCGAGAGCGCCCGACCGTACAGTCCGTGCTGGACGAACCACAGGATCGGGTTCGACCAGACACTGTAGAAGTCGGCATAGGCCGCGGGGTCGGTGACGACCAGGTGTACCCGGATGGTGGGACCGTCGGCGTCTCCTTCGACCACATGCGCCGACGGCGAGGTCTGGACGACGATCGAACCGCCCAGCGCTTCGCCTGCGACCACGGTGTCCTCCGCGGTCGCCGCCCCGCAGACCCA
>NZ_CAUVXI010000123.1:7506-16412 GCF_963555845.1 Protofrankia sp. Cas8
GACGGCGTCGTCGAGGTGCTCGGCGAGGCCCGACAGCGCTGAAACGAGGCCCCCCGCCCCTCGGGTGACCGTTCGTCCCGAAGCGTCACGGTCGAAGCTCACCGGGCCGCGGTTGGACAGAAGTACAAGCGGCAGGTCGAGCATTCTGCTTACCGGCACGGTGGTGCGGCCTCCTCAGTCGCGTGGCAGCGGCGCCGGACGGATGCCGGACCCGTGAACTGCCACGCGTTGGTACTTTCCCGGGCCGCCGACGGTGCGGCAGGAGCCGTGATCGCGCCACCGTCGGCCCGGCTTGTCCTGGTCGGGCCGACGGTGGCACGAAAGAAACCATGATCATACCGTCGGCGACCGACTGGACAACTCGGACTTTAGTAAGGCCGGCTAAAGGATGCATCGCGTCGCGGACAACCCGCGGAATTGTTACCCAGATCTTCATCCGCGACACGCTGACAACCGAACGCGGGCCATTGGTCACGAAAATTTGTGCTATTTCTCACAACTAGTTGATTTATATCAATACTCTAATGGCGCCATGAGGGCACTTCAAAGTCCGTCGCTGTAGTCCCGGACTTCCTGGACAGCGGATCCCAGAGCTGCCAGCGACTCCTGGATGCGTTCGCGGGTTTCCATCAGGGCGCTCGTCAGCTGTTCCACGGCCCGGTGGGCGCTGCCGTCGGTCGCAGCCAGGACGATTGCCTGCGCTTCTTCGATCATGGTCAACGCGCCGTCCAACTGGCCGACGACCTCATCAGTGCGCTTGAACGCCTCGCCAAGCTGGGACTTGACGTCGGCGATGGTGCTGGTCACAGAGATCCTGCCCTTCTTCTGTCGCCGCCGCGGGGATCGGGTCCGGACAACCGCCGGTTCATGTGCGCCGCGGATCTCGCGGATCTCGCGGATCTCGCGGTGCTCCGATGCCGAGCCCGAAACGGACGGCCAGCACAACCGCCACCAGGGAAGCGATCAAGCCAGGTGGGTTCAGGGGTGCGACCCGGGCGGTCGCCAGCACCGCGGCGCCGGCTGTACCCGCTCCGAGCAACGCTGCCCGGGCCACCTCGATGCGGCTCGCGTCGGTGAGGACCACCACGCACACGCCGGCGACCAGCGCGCCACCGGCCAGGGACGCGAGCGCCTCGACGCCGAGGAACACCCGCAGCGCGGTGACCGTGCCGGCTACCAGCAGACAGGCCAACCCGATGATCATCGCTGCGGACGTCGTCGGGCCCGCCCGTGTGATCGCCCGCAGCTCGGCGGCGTGCCCCATCGCGGTGAGACACAGTTCGTGAGCGCGGGCCGGCGCTGCGGCCGGGTCGAATTCGACGGGATCATCGGCGTCCACGGCGGGCCGCCCCGAGCGGGCCGTGCGCTCCAGCGCCGTGCCGGTGGACCGCCCGCGCCCGCTGCCAGCACCGCGACGGTGCGTGGCCCGAACGGCTGAGCGGTCCGTACGTTTGCGCAGGGCCACCGCAGCCACATCGTCATGATCGGATTCCGTCACCGGAGCGGGGCGAAGCTGGTCGAGGTCACTGATGCCGTGATGGGCGAGGGGTTCGGCCACCGTCCGCCACACTTCGTCGACTCTGGAACGGATGGCATCGGCGGATTCCCGGTGCGTGCGCGCCAGCGCAGCGCGCCGTTCCCGGCCGGCCAGTACCCGGTCCGCCACTTTCGTGCGAGCCTGGTCAAGCTCGGCGAGCAGCGCCCGATACTGCGCGATCGCGATCCTCGGATCGTCGAGATCGGGATCACGGGGATCACGCAGGTCGCCGCCGTCACGATCGGGCTCACCGTCGGGCACAGGGAGAGATCTACCCAATTGGTCGGGCATACCAACCAACGCCCGGTAACCGTGGATTCCATCGGAGGTCGACCGCGGGTTGCCGTGACCGTTGTGGTCAACTCCCATGACCGGCCCGGTCATCGTGCGTCCACCCGCCGCTGCAACGGCGCGAACGGGATGATCGTGCGTGCTTCCGCCTGACCGTTGCGGTCGAACAGGACTGCCCGGTTGGCGCTTGTCACCGCCGTGACCGACCGGTTTCCGGCGAGGCTGAACAGATCATTGCCGGGAACGCCGACCGCGATCCATGCCCCGACGTCGTCCCGATGCGTGGGACCAAGGTCATCGAGCAGGCGACCTGGGCCGCGCCACCAGCCGAGCAGGTGCACCCGCTGAACCGGGCCCCGGCGGGTCACGAAACGCAGATCATCCAGGCCGGAGCGACGACTGACCGGGTCCTTGGCCTCCAGGACCCCGCGCCCCGCATCGGCGGCGAACAGGACGAGCAGCCGTAGCGGCTGGGCCGGCCCGTGCTGCGGGCCCGTCCCCACCGCCAGCGCCGACTCCTCCCTGGCCCGCACCGCGTCACTGGTCTGGGCCAGCACGCGGCGCAGGGCGGCCGGCGGATGAACCTCGGCAGCCTGGCCGAAGGCCCGGACCCGCTCGGCCAGGATGTCGGCGACCGGGGCCATCTCGCCGGTGACGGCGACGATGTCGACCCCCAGCCCGTCCGGCCCGGCCTGGGCTGCCAGGCTCGTGACGGCCGCGTGCAGCACGCCGACGGCCTCACGCCGCAGCGGTCCGAGAACCGCCAGGTTGCGTCCTGGCAGCGGGGACAAGCGGACGCCAACGGCGGCGGGATGCAGATCGAGGGGAACCCCGACGAGCGCCAACGGTTCGGCGACCTCCCCATCGTCCTGGTGACCGGGATCCTGGTGACCGGAATCCCGGTGACCGGGATCCAGCGCGTCGCGGTCAGGCCCGCCGCGGTCGAGCGGTGCGGGCGTGCCCGCCAGCGAACGGAACAACGGATTGTCGTCCAACAGCGCCGGGGCGTGGCCTACGAAGACCTTCGGCGGCCGGTTCCCCGCGGCGCGGGACACGTTCGTACGGGACACGTTCGCGCTGGACAGGCTCGCACGCAGCGTGGCGAGCAGTGCCGGCTCCGGATAGGCGACCCGGACGAGCTCGTTGCCGGCCGGGTGGCCGTTGCGCCGGTTGACGATGGCCTCACCGACGCCGGCCAGTGCTCCGGCCGCCTCGTTGGTGGTCGACAGCAGCACCCGTGACTCCGAGATCGAGGTACGCAGCGCGATGCGCAGCGCGAACTGCCCGAAGATCGATCCACGTTTACCGGCCGTCGCATCCAGAGCGTCGATACCCGACAGGGTCTGGCTGGCCAGCAGCAGGTGGATCCCGTAGGCGCGCCCCTGGCGCGCCAACACCTCCAGGTGCGAGACCGCCTCCCGCGACACCGCGTCCAGCGGCGTGAGCATCACCTGGAACTCGTCGATCACTATCATGATCCGTGGCCAGCCGGTACCGACCTGCGCGGCTCGCAGGCCGCGCAGGTCCCGGGCCCCGACGGCCCGCATGGCGAGGGCCCGGCGTTGCATCAGGGCACGGACGTGGCGCAACACGGCGACCCCGAACTCCCGGTCGCTGTCCATGCCGATCGTGTCCGCGTGCGGCAGCACGAACGGGTCGTCACCGCGGGGAGCGAACTGGGCGAACTCCAGCCCCTCCTTGAAGTCGAGCAGGTGAAATCGCAGCTGGTCTGGGCCATAGCGGGCAGCCAGGCCATACACCACATCAAGGAGCAAGGTCGATTTGCCCGCTCCGGCCTGCCCGCCGACCAGCGCGTGGACGGTGTCGTCGTCGAACCGCAACGTCACCGGGCCGTCCGGGCCGAACGCCACCGGAACAGCAAGACCGCCGGCGGCGTCAAAGCTCCACAGCGTCTCGGGTAGCAGGGCGCGCGCGTTCGGCGGCCGGGCGGCCTCGTGGGCCGCGGCGGCAGCCACGATCTGGGCCACCGCGGCCACCAGATCGGGGGGCGGGGGTTCATCCAGGTCGCATCGAAGTGGACCCGACAGCGAGCAGCGCCAGCTCGGCCGGTCGCCCTCGGGCCGGCCCGGGTCCCCGGCAGGACGATTCCCGCCGTCGTCGGTCAGCCACAGAGTCTCAGCGTGCGCCAGGGTGTCATGCCCGCGTCGGGCACCGGGGGCGGCGCCCTCCTCCGCCAGGACGATGACGTGCACACCGCATGCAGGACCCTGGGCGGCGACCGCCGCCAGCGCCCGAGCGGCGTCGTCGGCCAGCGACGGCCAGGCCAGCAGTACCAGCAGCCGCCAGGGCTCGGCCCGCGGCAGGCCGGCGGCTTCTCGCTCCCGCAACGAGGCGAACCGGCCGCCGAGCCGGTCGACCGTGATCCGCCCCACCTCCGCGGAAAGCTCCGCGAGCACGCCTTCCAGGCGGGTTCGGGTGGTCAGGGTGGGGCTGGCGACGCCGGCGGCCCGCAGCGGGGCGAAACCTGCAAGCCCGGCCCCCAGCTCATAAGGGTCGTAGACGATGACCCGCACCGACCCGGCCGGCGCCGCCGCGAGCACCCGGGTGAGCAGGCCGCGCACAACGCCGACCCCCTCACCCCGGCGGTCACGGTCCACCACGATGCGCAGGTTGCCGCCGTCGAGCAGGCTGACGGCGAGGGGAACCTCGGCGGTGACTCCGCCGGGCAGCAGCGGTGGGACGATCACTCTCCCCACCCGCCACAGGCCTGGCCGGTAGTGCCGTTCCGCGGCTCCCTGCACGGGTACGCCCGGTGCTGACACTCCCTGCACGGACACTTCCGGTGCGGACACCGGCTCGCCAGGCGTGGGGTGCCCGGCCAGGCCGGCCTGGCGCACCGGCGTCCACGCCGGCGCCGACCACCGTGCGCCGGCGAGAGCGGGCGCCTGCTCACGGGCGATCGAGGCCGCGGCGCTGAGCGCGATGGGCACCCGCTGCGCAGCGCTGGATCCGGTGTGCCAGGCGTCGTCGGGCCAGTGGAGCTGGTCGGTCGGACGCGTACCGGTACCCGCAAGGGGCGCGTCCGGTTCGGGCAGCTCGACCTGGTCGGCCAGCGCCTCCAGCCGATCGGCGAGGCTCAGCGCCTCACCGAGGCATGTCTGGATGCCAGTGACCAGCGTCCGCACTCGCCGAGTGCCCGACACCGCGACCTCCCCGCGATCAAGCAAATGGCACGACGATGGTGGTGTGGCGTCCTGGCCGACCCGTGACCTACCGGTAGAACCAACCTAACGACGAGATCCGACGAAGGCGGGGTTTTCCCTTGACTGGGTGGGCCTGCGCCGATGTGACGCTACCGGACGGGCCGGCGCCTCATGCTCCCCGTCCCCGCGGGTTCGGTCCAGCAACGTGACCACGGTCGGGTAGCCGCGTCGGCCCCCGGGCTTCCCGCTGGTTCAGGCTGAGCTGCGCCGGCCGCGCCGGTTGGCCAGCTCGTCCCCGGGATGACCGACGGCGACGTGCGCCGGGTGCCCGACCGGTCCCGGGCGTTCGGGCCGCTCGGTCGGCAGTTGCGACAGCTGCCCGCGCATGTCCCGCACGGCCCGGCCGACCGCGATCGCGAAGACCCCCTGCCCTCCTTGGACGAGGTCGATGACCTGGTCGTCGGAGGTGCACTCGTACACCGTCGACCCGTCGCTGACCAGGGTGACCCTGGCAAGATCGTCGATCCCGCGGACGCGCAGGCAGTCCACGGCGGCACGGATGTTCTGCAGGGAGACCCCCGCCTCAAGCAGTTTGCGTACGACCCGCAGAACCAGCACATCGCGAAAGGAGTACAGCCGCTGGCTACCCGACCCGGTGGCGCCTCGCACGCTCGGCACGACAAGCCCTGTACGGGCCCAGTAGTCGAGCTGCCGATAGGTGATCCCCGCGGCGGCGCACGCGGTGGGCCCCCGGTAGCCGACATCATCGCCAGGAGGTTGAGGAAGATCATCCGGGAAGAGCTGACCTTGCTCGATCATCGCCGTCCGATCATCGCTGTCGCCATCCGTCCCACCAACCGGCTCCCGGGCTCACCCGGCCCCGCCACAGCATCGCCGTGCGCGGCCGCCGTGGCGGGACCGCAACCTCGACTCGACGGTAAGAGCCCTCGACGGTTGGATCAATGATCAGGATTGACGTGTCCGCAACCGCATGAAAGCACGCCCAGCCCGAACTATTGAGGATACAACCGCACACGTGCCGCAACGGCTCGCAATGCCGCCTGGTGCTGCCACCTGGTGACGCCGCCCGGTGACGATCCTGATCCACCGCGTGACGGGGAATACACGATCAGGAGCCTGGTGTGTTGAAGTCCTCCGGTGAGATCGTGTCCAGGAACTCTCGGAACTTCTCCAGCTCGCTCTCCTGCTCCTGTTCCTGATCCTCGGGCACGGTGATGCCAGCCTCGGCGAGTACCGACTCCTCGCCGTAGACGGGTACCCCCATCCGCATGGCCAGCGCGATGGCGTCCGACGGCCGGGCCGAGACCTCGACTCCGTTTCCGAACACGAGCGTCGCGAAGAACACCCCGTCCTGGAGATCGTTGATGGTCACCCTCGTGAGTTCCGTCTGCAGGGCCTGCAGCACATCACGCATGAGATCGTGGGTCATCGGACGGGCGGTCGTGATGCCCTCCTGCGCGAACGCGATGGCTGTCGCCTCCACCGCGCCGATCCAGATGGGCAGGTAGCGCTCACCTCCGACCTCCTTCAACAGGACGATCGGCTGCTTCGACGGAAGCTCGACACGAACGCCGACGATGTCCAGCCGATGCACCGATCTACCTCCTCGCACAGGTGAGCAGGACGGGATGATCTGAGCGGAAACTGTAGACGCCCACCGGGTGACAGTATCCCCGTCGCTGGAGTTCGTCAGCGTGCCCGGTGCATCCGGAAAGATCGACTACCGTGGACATCTTCCACCCCACTGTCAACGATAGGTGCCCGCGGGCGAATCGGCCTGCGAAAGACTGATCCACGGACATGCCGAGGTGGCGTCATCAGCTCGGCCCGGCCCGCAACCGTGAGCGCAGCAGGGCGGCGTGCAGCCGAACCAGCAGACCCGCGAGCTCGTCCACGGTGTCCTGCGCGTGCCCGCCGGGACGGTCGCGCTGCCCCCGTAGGGGGGCCGCCACCTGTTCGATCAGTCCCGCTTCCCGATCGGCCGCGACCCGCGAGGAACGCAGGTGACGAGGCTGGACGCCAAAGGCGCTCAGCGCGGCGAACGTGCGTGCGACCGCCAGCGCGTCCCCGTCGAAATAGCTACCGCCGGGGCGGGGCGCGAGCAGCCCGTACTGTTCGAGTTCGACAAGTTGATCGTCACCGATGCCGGTGGCGGCGAGCAGCTCCCGGCGCGACATCCGCACCGTCTCGCCGCCATCGACGATCATGTCCAGGACGCGGGGCGGGGGTGGTGCGACCGGGCGAGGGCCGGACCGCTCACGCGGGTGCTCGCCGCGGTCGATGGACTCCAGTTCCTCTTTGATCACTCGCAGCGGCAGAAAGCGTTCCCGCTGTGCGCCGAGTATGTAACGGAGTCGACCCACATCATCGGATGAGTACTTACGATAGTTCGCATTCGTCCGGGCCGGGACCACCAGACCTTCCGCCTCCAGATATCGGATCTTGGACAGCGTCACGTCGGGATAGTCCAGCCTCAGTCGATCGAGTACCTCGCCGATGTTGAACGTCTTCGCGGGGGAGCCACCCGCCGGGGCCCGAGCGGGCATCGGCACGGACGATGTCGTGGCCCGACCGGCGTTCATCGATGGGACCATCGGCTCACTGGGGCCCCCCGCCACCCGTCGCCATGATTGATCCAGTCAGGAACACCAGTCGGAATTTGCCGATCTGGACCTCGTCACCACTGGACAGTTCGGCCGAGTCGATCCGCTCCCGGTTGAGATAGGTGCCGTTGAGGCTACCTACGTCACGAACGGCAAAGCCCTTCGTGTACGGAGACCGATGGAACTCGGCGTGACGGCGCGACACCGTCACATCATCCAGGAAAATATCGCTTTCCGGATGCCGGCCCGCCGTCGTCAGGTCGGCATCCAGCAGGAAGCGGCTGCCCGCGTTGGGCCCTCGCTTGACCACGAGCAAACCTGAACCCGGTGGCAACGCGTCAACGGCGGCGACGGCATCCCGCTCGGTCGACTCGTCGACGTGATCACCCTCGATACCCGAAAGGGCTGCGGCAAGGTTGAGCGTCGACGTCTGCTCGGCAGGTCGTTCCGGCGCGACGGGCTCACCTGGACGTACCAGTGGAGACCCACACCGCGCGCAGTACAACGCATCAGTCGGGTTCTGCTGTCCGCACCTCGTGCAGAACACGGTCGCGTCTGCTTCCTGCCGGACCGCCGCGGGTGCGGTTGGGTCGGCCGCTCGGGCCACCTGCCTGGGGTGGCGAAAGTTCGATTCCTCCTCGGGGACACCCACCCACCGCGCGGACGGCCCCGAAGCCGGAAGGGTCGACACCGACCGCGACATCCCGGCCTCGTATCGCCTTCCCGGCGCACAATGAGGCTAGTGCATCGGGTCCACTACCGCGCAAAGGGAGTAGGTCAGCTATTCCTGCGTGGCGTGGACCTGAACGCCAGACTACATGTGCAGATCATCACGTTCGCTTCACGTGCTGGGCGTAGGCGTCCGCGTCGAGCAGGGAATCGGTCGTCCCGGCGTCGTCGACGGCCACCTCGACCAGCCAACCCTCACCGTAGGGATCGGAGTTGACCAGCTCCGGAGTGCTGTCGAGCACCTCGTTGCGAGCGATCACCTCCCCGGAGACCGGGGCGTAGACGTCCGAGACGCTCTTGGTCGACTCTACTTCGCCGAACGGCTCACCGGCCTGCACCCGGTCACCGACCGCCGGCAACGTCACAAACACGATGTCTCCGAGCGCTTCCTGTGCAAACGAGGTGATACCCACCCGCACAGTGCCGCTGGTCACCCGGATCCACTCGTGCTCTGTGGTGTACTTCAGATCTTCCGGGTACACTGCGTATCGCCTCCCAGCCGTCGGTTCCGAACCATCGAAAAGATCAGTACCGCTTTGCGGAGAGCGAACCGGGTGTCCC
>NZ_CAUVXI010000124.1:0-16012 GCF_963555845.1 Protofrankia sp. Cas8
AGTATTGGGGCGGTTTTCTCATGAATAGTGATTAATAGCGACGTGTCCAGCAGGAGTTTCACTCGTTATCGCCGACTCGTTCTTCCCGGAGCTCGGCGAGCAGGTCCTCCATCGCAGGGTCGGGCTGGACCTGGCGCAGAAGCGCGATGGCTTCCGTACGCGGAAGCCAGGTGCGACGCCGCAGTGGGATGATCTCCGCGACGGGACGGCGGTCGACTGTGACCGTCACCCGCTCGCCTGCTTCCACCCGGCGGATCACGTTACTGGCGTTCGTCCGCAGTTCGCGGAGGCCGACGATCGTCATGCTCTGCAGTGTTGCACATATGCTTCAGCGTTGCGCATGTGCTTCGGGTGCTCGAGGGACTACCCGGACCGGACCTGTCCGTGGTGTCCCGCATGAGTTGGAGATCGACAGGTGTCGGGCGGGTTGGCGCTGCTAGCGTGGGCTGTGGACCAGTGTGAACGACGTCCCAAGGAGCTGTGTTGCCCGACGTCGGTGACTGTTCGATGTCCAACTCTGCCCGTCCGACGGCGCATGTCGAACCAGCGGATGTCTCCCGCAGCGACAGCCGGCTTCCGGCGGCGACCACTGAGCACCGTGATGCCGGGGACTGGGCCCGTGAGTACGTCGATGATCCAGGTCCGCGGGACGCCTGCGGGGTGTTCGGGGTGTGGGCTCCGGATGAGGACGTTGCGAACCTAACCTACTACGGACTGTACGCGTTGCAGCATCGGGGCCAGGAAGCGGCGGGTATCGCGGTCGCCGACGGCCGGACGGTCGTCGTCTTCAAGGAACTGGGGCTGGTCGCCCAGGTCTTCGACGATGTGACCCTGGCGAGCCTGACCGGGCACCTGGCCGTGGGCCATACCCGTTACTCGACCACCGGATCGTCGACCTGGGACAATGCCCAGCCGTCCTACCGGTCGTCGCACGGCGGTGGAGCGGTTGCACTGGGTCATAACGGCAACCTCACCAATACCGCGACCCTGGCCGCGGACCTCGCCGACACCGTCAGGGGCCCGATCCGGGCGACGACGGACTCCGACCTGATCACCGCGATGTTGGCCGCGCATCCCGGCCTGACGCTGGAAGAAGCGGCCATGGACGTGCTGCCCCGGCTGGCCGGCGCGTTCTCGCTGGTGTTCTGCGACACCTCGACCCTGTACGCCGCCCGGGACACCCACGGTGTGCATCCGCTCGTGCTGGGTCGGCTCGGCGGGGACGGCCCGGACACCGGTTGGGTCGTGGCGAGTGAGACCGCTGCCCTCGACATCGTCGGCGCCGGTTTCGTCCGCGAGGTCGAACCCGGTGAACTGATCGTCATTGACGCCGACGGGCCGCGCTCGCACCGGTTTGCGCCGGCGACACCGCACGGATGCCTGTTCGAGTACGTCTACCTCGCTCGTCCCGACACCACGATCGCGGGCCGTTCCGTGCACGCGACCCGGGTCGAGGTCGGGCGGACACTCGCCCACGAGGCGCCGGCGGACGCCGATCTCGTGATCGGGGTGCCGCAGTCGGGCGTGCCCGCAGCGGTCGGCTTTGCCGAGGCCAGCCACATCCCGTACGGCGACGGGCTGGTGAAGAACTCCTATGTGGGACGGACGTTCATCCAACCGTCGCAGACGATCCGCCAGCGTGGGATCCGGCTGAAGCTCAATCCGCTGCGTGATGTCATCGACGGCCGCCGCCTTGTCGTCGTCGACGACTCGATCGTGCGGGGGAACACCCAACGCGCCCTGGTGCGGATGCTGCGCGAGGCCGGCGCCACCGAGGTACATGTGCGGATCTCCTCGCCGCCGGTGCGCTGGCCGTGCTTCTACGGCATCGACTTCGCCACCCGCTCCGAACTGATCGCGCACAACGCCCACGTCGATGAGATCCGCGAGTCGCTGGGAGCCGACTCCCTGGCCTACGTGTCACTGGCCGGCCTGGTCGCGGCGTCCCGCCAGCCGGTGGCGCAGCTGTGCCGAGCCTGTTTCGACGGGGTGTACCCGGTGCCGTTGCCGCATGCCGACCACCTCGGCAAGTACCTGCTGGAAGACGCCGCGGACGGTGACCGTGCCGGCCACGACCCCGCGCTCGTGGGCGGCGCGGGCATGGACGGCGCGGGCATGGACGGCGCGGGCATGGACGGCGCGGGCATGGACGGCGCCAGCCCGGTGGCACGGCGACGGTGAGCGCGCCGCCGCCTGATCAGCCTGTGACGAACGTGTCCTACCGGGACGCGGGCGTGGATATCGACGCCGGTGACCGCGCCGTGGCGCTCATGCGCGCGCATGTCGCGCGGGCCACCCGCCCGGAGGTCGTCGGATCGCTCGGGGGCTTCGCCGGGCTGTTCGCGCTCGACGTCACCCGCTACCGGCGTCCCCTGCTCGCCTCGTCGACCGACGGTGTGGGCACGAAGATTGCTGTTGCGCGGGCCGTCGGCCGGCATGACACCATCGGTGTCGACCTGGTTGCGATGGTCGTGGACGACCTGGTGGTCTGCGGCGCCGAACCGCTTTTCCTGCTCGACTACATCGCCTGCGGAGTCGTTGTTCCCGAGCGTATCGCCACAATCGTCGCGGGGATCGCGCTCGGCTGCCAACAGGCCGGCGCCGCCCTTGTCGGCGGTGAGACCGCTGAGCATCCCGGGCTCATGGGCCCCGACGACTACGATCTCGCGGCCACCGGTGTCGGTGTGGTGGAGACGGACGCGCTCCTTGGCCCGCAGCGGGTGCGACCGGGGGACGCGGTGGTGGCGATGGCCTCCGCCGGTCTGCATTCCAACGGCTACTCCCTGGTGCGTCATGTGCTGCTCGGCCCGGTCGACCCCGACGGCCCGGGCGGGGTCTCGCCCACGGGTCTCGCCGCCTTGGCCCGTCATGAGGACAGCCTGGGGACCACTCTCGGTGATGCCCTGCTCGTCCCTACCCGGATCTACGCCCGTGACTGCCTGGCGCTGGCCGCGGCCGTGGACGTCCACGCGTTCGCGCACATCACCGGTGGTGGGCTCGCGGCCAATCTGGCCCGGGTGATCCCCGCCGAATTGACCGCCCGGCTGGACCGGTCCACCTGGACCCCGCCACCCGTGTTCAGCCTGCTCGCCGAGCGTGGTGGTGTTCCAGCGGTAGAGATGGAACGGACGTTCAACCTCGGGGTGGGGATGGTCGCGGTGCTGCCTGCGCAGGACGCCTGCGCCGCCCTCGACCTGCTCGCCGCGCGCGGGATACCAGCGTGGATCATCGGCGAGGTCGTCCGTTGCGATGCCGACGGCCCCGCGAACAGCCCGGCTGACGGCGTCGGCGATGCGGATGATGATCGCGATCGCGTTGGTCAGCCGGCGGAGATGGTCGGCGAACATCCACGTTAGAGCGACCGTCCGCGACCGAGATGTGGGTTGACCATGCCAGCACGTCGTGGCCTGATGGCCTGATGGCCTGAGGCATGTGGCGGTTCTCGCCCATGGATGCGGCACCGGATCCCGCGAACGCCGGCACAGGACGCCCGCGCAGCCACCGCTGCGGCCTGCGTGGGCCTAGCCGCATGGGCTCCTTGGGCCGCCGCCAACGCGATAAAGATCACCATCGCGTTGCCCTCGGTCACATGGGAGCCCGGGATCCGGAGACCCGCAACCATGCTTGTGTCACTTACCGCCGACCGGTGTCCTCGTCCTCGTCGGCGTAGTCGTACTCGTAGGAATCATCCGACGAGTGCTGATCGTCCGCGGTGTCTTCTCGCGCGCTACCGGCACCCAGATCGGCTTTTAGGCGATCAAGGTCCATGTTGGGCGAGTTGTACTTGAGCTCGCGGGCGACTTTCGTCTGCTTGGCCTTTGCTCGGCCGCGCCCCATGGCTCGACCCCCTCGAACATGACGACGGGGACCCGCCCCGGTGCTCTCATTATCTCGTGCCTCCCGAGACTACAGGGATCGCGGGCTCATGGGCACGCCAACCCGACAGTTGTCGGGCCGCACGACGATTGCGATGAACGACGTGTGACGTGGATCACTGATCGACATCCCAAGGTGGTTGCTTAGAGTCATTGGATGAGGATCCTACGCAGTTGTCCGATCCCGGTCATCCGGCGCTCCGCGAGCTGGGTGGCGGCCACGGTGGAGGTCACCCCGGCCTGCTCGGCATGGCCGAGAACGTCCAGCGTTGACGCGAAGATACGGCTGACCCCGGCCTGCGCCCGCTCGTGCGAGTAGCCCTCGACCTCGTCGGCCACCTGGATCAGACCGCCGGCGTTGACCACGAAGTCGGGTGCGTAGAGGACGCCCGCGGCGGCCAACCGTTCGTCCACGTCGGCATCGGCGAGCTGGTTGTTAGCTCCGCCACAGACGACCCGCGCGTACAGGGCGCTCGCCACCTCCGCGGTGAGCGCTCCGCCCAGCGCGCACGGCGAGTACACGTCGACGTCGGCGGTGATCAGCGCGTCGGGATCGGTCCGCAGCTCGGCGTCGGGATACTGCGCGTGGACCCGATCGAGCGCGGCCTGGTCGACGTCCGCGGCGACCACGGCGGCGCCGTCGGCGAGCAGCCGGCCGACCAGACGCCGGCCGACCTTCCCGAGTCCGGCCACGGCAACACGGCGACCGACAAGCGACGGCGTGCCCCACAGGTACTCGGCGCAGGCACGCATGCCCTCGAACACGCCGTAGGCGGTCAGGACGCCGGAATCGCCGGAGCCACCCTGCGCAGGCGACCGTCCGGTGACCCATCGGGACTCGCGGGCGACCACGTCCATGTCCTCGACGTAGGTTCCGACGTCACAAGCGGTGATGTAACGGCCCCCGAGCGAGGCGACAAAGCGTCCGTATGCGCGCAGCAGCAGCTCGGACTTGTCCCGGCTCGGATCACCGATGATCACAGCTTTGCCGCCGCCGAAGTCGAGGCCGGCGCAGGCGGCCTTGTAAGCCATTGCCCTGGACAGCGCCAGGGCGTCGAGCAGCGCCGCGTCCTCGTCGACGTAGGGGTGGAACCTGGTCCCGCCGAGGGCCGGGCCGAGCGCCGTGGAGTAGATCGCGATGATCGCACGCAGTCCACTGGCGGCGTCCACACAGAACACCACCTGTTCGTGCTGCGCACCGACGGTGAAGACGGACGGCACGGTGAGGGCTCCCTTCGCCGGGTACGTGGTCTGGCCGGTACGTGGTCTGGCCGGTACGTGGTCTGGCCGGAACGTGGTCTGGCCGGAACGTGGTCTGCCGGGAACGCGGGCGGAAGCATGGGTCAGACACTGTTTCGACGGGCGCGACCGGTGCCCGCAACCTATCCAGTCGCGGTACCGGTACGAGTGAAGATCGACAATGCAGGCCGCTCCCATGCCGCTCCCGTGCCGCTCAGATGCCGCTGACGGGCCCGCGACAACCCACTGAGGCTGCGGGCATGCCAGGATCTGTCTGTGGCTCCTGTGGTCAGTCCAGCGGCCTATCTGCGGGTGTACGAGCCGCTGGCGGCGTTCCCGCAGGCCGATCGGCTTCGTTGGGAGCGGTATGCCGCCAAGGGCCGTGTTCCGAGCCGCCGTGCCGGCGCCCGCCAGGAGCGGGTCGTGGCCCTCGTCGCAACCATCCGGCCGTCGCTGGACGTCGCCGACGAGTCGGCCTTCATCCAGGTGGCGGACGGGCTGATGTTCGTCTGCCCCTGGTACACCCAGCTGCGGGTGTGGCAGGCGGCGATGGAGTTTCGCGGTGGGTTGCCGGATCGGGTGGCGGAGGCGTTCATCCCGCGACGGCTCGCGGACCCGGCCGAGACCGAGCTCGACCGTTGGCGGACCCGCCGCCCGGATCTCAAGGTCTACGTCCAGACCTGCACCTGGATGGTGCCGCCACCGTGGTTCGTCCTGTTCGATCCCTCGGAGCGCCTGTTGGTCACCGGTGACAGCGCCGACCGGTCGCTGTCCTACCGGACGTCGCTGAGCCTTGCCCAGCGGCGGGTCGGACAGGCGCTGGAGGCATTGGAGATGCTGCGTCGCGTCGCTCCGGACTCACCGGGCGTCGACGGTCTGGCCGAGATCAGACAGTGGCTGGCGGACTTCCACCCACACAGCCGGATCGAACTCGACTACGGCGGACTCGTGGATCTGCTCGATGACGACGCTCTGCGTGACGACACGTCGGTCGAAGACCTTGATGAGGCCCTCAGCGCATTACGCCTAGGGCGAACAGATGTGGCGGTCGTGGCCTATGAACGGGTCCTGAACCGGTGGAGACCGGTTCAGGCACGGGAGTCGGCAAGCTGATGGTTTGCAACCACTAACTGAGCGTGGTTGCTCGCTTCGGACGTCGTGTGACTAGTCAGCAGATGGTCCTGACGTGCCATGTCCGAAATGCCCCCGAAGGATGCACGATCTGTATGGGACGGAGCAACGCTCTGTGACGGGAGGCCAACACAATGACGACGAGAACACCGGACGCTGAGCCGCTGCTGACGCCCGCCGAAGTGGCAACCATGTTCCGAGTTGACCCGAAGACCGTGACCAGGTGGGCCAAGGCGGGCAAGCTCACTTCGATACGCACCCTTGGCGGCCACCGCCGCTATCGGGAGGCGGAGGTCCGCGCGCTCCTCAAGGGGGTCCCATCCGTGGGAAGCGAGGTATAGCTCCACGCCGGTGCGATCGGATGCATCGGATTCTCCTTGCCCTGCCGTTTTGGTCGATAAGTTCTGGAATTCACGAGTTGTTGGTTTTTCGGGGATCTCCGGCTACTTGAGATGTGATCAGGCTAGGACCGAGGGGGATGTCGGTACGGCAGTTGTCTCAAATGTGGGCAACGGTTGTTCTTCCGATGTGTCAAGGCCGCTGACGGTGGGGGCGCCCTGGTACGTCCAGGCGTCTTTAGGATCTTCGACTGGAAGGCGAGGCGGTCTGCCAGTCGAAGATCTCCACCACCGCAGGGCTGCAGAACGTGCTCTCTTGTCCCTGGGATGATCAGCGTTTCCACGCTGCTCGCGCCGTGACACGACCCCGTCGGTAGGTCCGGGAGGTTCCCCGAAACCGGGATGGCGCCTTCCGGACCGTTGTCGTTCCGGGACGAGATCCGCGCCGGCTCGTGCGGGCCTGCGCTCCTTGATCCACGCCCCTGTTGTCGGGCGCTCTAACAGCCGGTTGGACCCATCGGGGGCGTGCGATCATGAATCTGGTCGCACGCCCCCGACTCCGAAATCTTTCAGGCGTGGTCGCGGATTTCTGTTCTGCCTGCCGCCCGGGCGCAGTGGGCACAGCAGAAGAACTGTCCGTTGGTCTGGGCACCATGCCCGGAGATCTTCACTCCGCAGTGGTCACAGATCGGTGCCATCGAATGGATCGCGCATTCGAAACTGTCGAACGTGTGTACTGAGCCCTGGGCGTGAACCTCGAAGCTCATGTCGTAGTCATTGCCGCAAACCTCGCAGTGGCCCATGGTGGCCTCCCGTTGTCGTCGTCGTCTCGACGCCTTCATCCCCGCTGGTGCGTGGGTCCATAGGGAGACTGCTGTACTCGGGGTCGGATCTGCGGCCAGGACGCGCCGGCACCGTCGTGCTCCGGCCCGGCCTGCGTGTCAGCCACCTGTGCCTCGGCAACAAAAAGCACGAAGGCTGCCACGAGGTCGGTTCCACCCGAGATCCACAGATCTTGATGATTGCGAGATCGTTTTCGCAGGCCGCGCGTGGGGAAGCCGGATGCCCGACCGGGGCGGTGCCCTCACCCCGCGCGACCGGTTCGCAACGACCGACCCGACCCCGACCTCACCCGCATTTTCCCGTTCGTCGAACATTCGTGATATCAAGCGTTTTGTCTCATAGCCAGAGAAGATGTTCATCGAGAAGGAGGTCGGGCAAGTGCCCAAGGGGATTCTCTACGTCGAATCACGACCGAGCTCGCCGGAACAGGCGACCGAGTACCACAAGTGGTACAACGAGGGCCATCTGCAGGAGATTTTGGCGATCGACGGGTTCGTGTCGGCCCGCAGGTTCGAGTCACTCGGCGAGGACGGCCCGTTCATCGCGATCTACGAGATAGATGCCGACGATATCGAGGCTGTGCAGGCGACGCTCGGCGCAGCTATCAGCGCCGGCACGATGTCGACCCCGGTCGGGCTCCAGCTCGACCCGCCCCCCGTGTTCCGGTTCTGCCGGGAGATCACTGCACCCGAGTCCTGATCCGGTCGTTTCCGAGCCGACGAACCTGGTGCCGGAGCCGACCGAACCGCGGCAGCGGGCTCCGGCACCAGATCGTCCCCGGCAGTAGGGGTCATCAGTAAGGGTCATCAGTAGGGGAGTCCGCCCCGCGCGATGAGCTGCCCGGCGATGACGTTGCGCTGGATCTCGTTGGTGCCCTCGCCGACGATCATCAGCGGTGCGTCCCGGAAGTAGCGCTCGACGTCGAACTCCGTCGAGTAGCTGGCAGTCCACGAAGGACAGCTCGCAGCTCTCCACACCTTTGTAGCCGAGCTTGGGCAGGTCCTTGGAGACGGTGAACCCGGGCACCTTCTCCACCAGCAGGATGCTGATACCGCGATGCACGGGCGTCGCGGCCGGGTCGGTCTTGCACAACAGCGCCAGCAGCCCGGCGCGACGTGCGTTGGTGATCCAGGTCTTGGCCCCGTTGATCAGGTATCCGTCACCGGCGGGGCGGGCGGTGGTGCGCATCGCCTGCAGATCCGAACCCCCGCCCGGCTCGGTCAGGGCCATCGCCGCACGGAGCTCGCCGGTGGCCATCCGGGGCAGGTAGCGCTGCTTCTGCTCCTTGGTGCCCGTACTCCAGCAACAGCTTCGACACGACGGTGTGCCCGCCCATGGCGCCGGCGAGGCTCATCCAGCCCCGTGCCAGTTCCTCGGTGACCAGTGCGTAGCAGACAGTCGAGACATTCACGGCGCCGTAGGGTTCCGGGATGGCCAGGCCGAAGATGCCGATCCGCTTCATCTGCTTGATCAGCATTTCCGGATAGGTGTTCTCGTGTTCAAGCGCACGGGCCACCGGGCGGACCTGGTGGTCCACGAAGTCACGGACAGTGTCGACAACGGCCTGCTCGTCGGGGTCGAGATCGGGCATGATCTGAGCCTCTTGTTTCGCCGACTACCTCCAGGTACACGCTAGCGCGCTGGTGCACGTGGGATCTCTACGCGTCCGGACTCAGAGAGGAAGGCCGTCTGTGGGCCGAGCCCCTGAATCGGCAGCTGTTGCAGGCATGTGACGGCAGCTGACCCCCGGATCTGCTGGCGTTCGGTCGGCTGAAGTGGTCCCGTCTCGTCGCCACACTCGTTGGCTCAGGCGGCTATTAGATTCTTCAACATTGCTCGTCGGGTGGAGGGTGCGTCGCGCAGGATTTGTCGGGCGTGGAGAAGTGCCCCTATCTCGGCGGCAGCGGCAGCGGTGGCGACCTCGGCGGCCGCAGGGTCTACCTGTCCGAGTCTGGCGTTCGACAGCCAAGCCGACACTTGTGCCCAGGAATACAGCTTGATCCGGCTGCCGCGGTGAATCATTGGGACTGGGAAGCCGCCTGGTCCGCGTTCACCGGTGATCCAGTGCCCTACCGCGGGGCCGGACCGGCTGGTTTTTTCGGCAATGTCCTCGACGGTTACCAGATCCTCCATGACGCCGGTCACCATCAGCCCTGACTGTTCACTGTCGATAATTGCGGAGAGGATTGCTTCGGTCGCGTTGCGGGCTTCGCGAGAGAACAGGATAGTGCCGCCCCGATCGTCCCCGGCGATCCTCCGTGCCGCAGCCTCGTCTTTTGTCCGAAGCATCATTCTCTGTACCATTCGGTGCCCCTTTCCGACTTACCCGATCAAGGTAGATCGATCCTGGTCCACCTCCGGCTTACACAGTCGCCATGACACGCCCCGGCAGATCGCCGGGACGATGTCAGCACGGGACTCTGAAGGGGCACCCGGAGCCCCCGGAAGAACCCGTGGGGGCCAAAAGCGCCCTGGACGAACCACCCGGTCACGACTACCCGATCGTGGCCCACCCAATCGTCCGGGTGCACCGCGAGACCGGCGTGAAGATCCTTTGGGTGAATGTCACTCAACGTCTCTCGATCATCGGGCTGGACCGGGCCGAGAGCAGGGAACTGCTCACACTCGTCATCGACCAGTACCGGAAGCCGGAAAATCAGGTCCGGTTCTCCTGGCGCCCCGGGTCGATTGCATTCTGGGACAACCGAGCCGCGGTCCACTACGCCGTGCGCAACTACGCCGACTCCCCCCGGCTACTGGAGCTGATCATGATCGCCGACGAGCCGTTGTACGCTGATCTCTGACGCGCAGTCGCGCGTTCTGCATTCGCTGGTCGACGGCTGCGGCTGGCACGGCCATCCGGCGCTTCGCCGCACCCATGTCGACGCCATCCCACAGGTACTGCTGCCGGGTCAGGTCGTCCGTTCGAACCCGATACCGAAGGCCGTGATCAGCTCGGGATCGCGGTCCGAGGCGACGGGGCATTCGAACCAACTGGCCGTGGGTCACAGAGCGGCGACGAACTCCTCGATGACCAGGCTGACAGCCTCGTAGAGATCAGCCACGGCGTCCTCGGGGGTGTTACCGAACCCATGTGCGCCACCGCTGGGGAACGACGCATGGGCCGCCCAGGTGCCGTCCTTATCCTGCTCCAGCCCGTAGGGGATCTGGACCATCCGCTTCATGGCGCTGACTGTCCGCCGCAAGCCGCAGGGTTCGCAGTAGCCGCGATCACGGCACTGGATCCCGCCCGGCGAGGGCGGGATCGCCGCCGAGAGTGGCGAACGGTTCCAGCGTCCCCCCGCTGCCGGGGGCCGTCGGAACGGCGTGCGGTTCGGGCTGACGCGAGGCTGCACGTCGGTGCGGCGAGTAACAGAAGTTAGCGCGTGGGCAGGGGCGGGGTCGAACCGCCGACCTTCCGCTTTTCAGTGCCACGGTGGCGTGTACGCGGGCCTTCATGGCGGTTCGCGGCGCTGGCGGGGCGATGCCGCACTCTGGTCGTGACCGGCGCTGAACGACCCTGAACGAAACCAAGACTGAGACCATCGCCTTGCCGCTCGCCCGTCCCTGGCCGGCCGGCTAGTGCTCGACCTCCGCGCCACGGCGGCCCAGCGCCTGAGGCCAGGGTCCACCCGGAGCACCGCGCGGCAAGCGACCTCGGTACTCGCTACCTGCGCCCAGATGCGTCAGCTTCGAAATGTCGTGCCTGCGGGCTCTTGTCTAGATCACCATGCGCGATATGCTGCCATCTGGGTGCAGCTGAGTACACTGCGCGGCGGCACGTTTCTTGATCGGGGGACCTGAAGAGTGTATGAATGGCCAGTGCCAATGCCCGAGGGATGCCCGCCAGCAGACGCGGTGCCTGCCAGAGGTACGGTATTCCGACTCGTGAGTACGAGCACTCCGACCGAGAAGGATTTCCGCTCGCATACTCAGCGTTGGCCTGATCGTACATATGAGAAGCCGTGCCTGGCTGCCGGAATCTCGGTCCTCACCAACCCAGACGAAATCGAGACTTTTAAGGCACTCGTTCCTGGAATGCGCAAGAAGCAAGTATCCCGGGGCATTATTGATGGTGCGGGCCTCATGAAATTCACGCCATCGACGGTGTCTTCTCATCTCACTTGGTGGCGCCCAATCAATGATAGTGCTTGGACCACATTTAAAGTACTAGCGGGAGCCACGTCATGAGCGGTTGGCTACCAGACGGCACTAACCTAGGACCATTGAATCTCGTAGAGACTTTTGTCTTCTTCGACTCTCCACGCCTATTCTCTTGTATTTCTGCGACGGGGCAGAACTACATCGGCGTCTGGGTCGACGAATCCGACGAAAGAGAAATCTACCTTCTTCTTCCGGTGTCTCCTGAGCGTTTGAAAGCGATCCGCTCAGGAATCATATCTTTGAGGGTGGCGATCGAAAACTCGGAGAGCGGTGGAGTTTATTTGGTCCCCCTTTTCGGCGAGGACGTCCCTTTCGCGCAGTGGGAGAGTTTGGGCGAAATTCCTGAAAGTTTTCTCCCGGATGTGGCATCGTATCTTCATCTTGAAACCGTCACTTTGCCGCCAGCGGACGAAACCAGAGAATTCAGGGATCGCGCAGCGCAGCAACATAGATCTTTGCTGCGACTCGCGTTTGGTCTCGACACTACGCGCAACGAGGCTCCGACTCGGATAGTTGGTCAGACTCTTGTCGGTGTACAAGAATTGATCGACGCAATTGGTCAGGTCCAAGTTGGCGAGCCCACTACCCGAGGCGTGATACCGGAAGAAATCTTGTTGGGTACTGACAGTATGCTGGTCGGTGCGTTCGCAGGTTCATTTGTTCTTGAGCTGGCAGGCGTTTCCCAGCTCGACCTTTTTGAAAGTTCTCTATTCTCGCGCAGCGCCGATACACTGATCGGGCTTATGCGTGATGCCGGCGACCGTAGGGCACTCGGTAGCCAATTGCTCGCCTTGAAAGGGCGGGTTCCGACCAAACTCAGGTCATTTATCGAAGACGTGGCGGCGGCGAAGGGAGGCCTAACTATTTCGCATGCGACGCCTAACCGAGTCCTCAACGAGGCGTCTCTGAGCGTGAGCCAGATTAGAGATCTCTCCGAATGGCTGAGTGAACTGGAAATAGCAGATACGGTACGACATACCCTGAATGCGCAACTAATTGGAATCAATGTTCGGACGCGCATATACGAGCTTCGAGACGAGGATGGTGTCAAATGGACCGGTAGAATCCACGACTCCGCGATGGAAGCCGCCTCGGCAGCGACGGTAAACCGCAGCTACAGAGCCACGATAGAAGAGGTCGCTGAGTCGAGCAGTGCTACCGGCGACGTCCGTACGAGGCGATTCCTCGTTGAGTTGTCGACGCTGTGAGACCGAGGTTCGACCAGGAAACGTTCGTATGGCCAAAATTTAGTCGACCGCGCTAGATGTTTCGACCAGGATCGACTCGGCGACGATTCGAAGCAGAGGCAACTCTCGCCGAAGATCGCTAGCATGCCGAAATGGCCTGGCGGGTTCAAACGGTCGTAGCGACGCTCGGCTGGTCGGAGTCGAGGAGCCGGATTGCGCCGACGTTCCCCCCCGCGCGCTGTTTCCGCCCTGGCGGGGCGTCGATCTTGAGCCATCCCCTGCCGGGATACCCAGCGCATCAGGGCGACCCGACCGGTACCCGGCCCTGGTCGGAGGCCTGGTCCTCGGCGACGACGGCGAGCCCATCGAACTTGTAGCTCCGTTTGCGGGACCATCTGCGATCGCTGCGTGGATGGAACTACGGGGCATCACGCACTACCGGGTCCTGCCGGCCCATCTGCCTGGTGCGGTCGTGCCACGTCGACTAGCCGACCCAGCGTAGTCGGATCGCACCAAAAGTGCGGGGTAGTCGCGGGAATGCGACCTTTGAAAGGATCGTTGAACTCGAGACGTCCATCCACAGGGAAGAGGATCTATGTTCGGCTTGGTGGTCCGGTTCAGTCTGCGGCCCGGTGCCGCCGAAGGTTTCGACCGGCTGGTGGCCCGAACGTTGCCGCTCATCGTGTCATCCGAGTCAGGAACCTTGCTATACCTGACGCACACCGTAGACGGAGACCCTGACGCCCGGATCTTTTACGAGGTCTACCGAGACCGAGTGGCGTTCGACGAGCACGAGCGCCAGGACCACGTTCGGGCCTTCCTCTCGGTCCGCGAGGAGTTCCTTTCCGGACCACCGCGGGTTGAGTTCGTGACTGTTGCCGATGGCAAGGGCATGCCGGCCGGTGCGCGATGACAGATCCGCTTCCCACTCTGGGCGAAAGATTCGCATTTCATCGCAAACGGCGCGGACTTTCCCAAGTGGAATTGGGCCGACTGATCGGCCGGTCGGAGAGCTGGGTCTCTCAGGTCGAGCGGAACACGCGGAAGGTCGACCGGCTGTCGGTCCTCGCCCAGGTGGCCGATGTGCTCGGCGTTCCCGTCTCGGATCTCGCGCCAGACGCGCCGGCTGAGCCTGTCGAGGCTGAGGCCGAGTCGTGGCGGACGCTGCTTTGCCTTGCGCTCACGGGACACCCCGCGTTGCCGCTCCTGTTCTCAGGGACGACTACGGAGGCTTCCCCGGTCGGAGACGCCCAGGGCCGAGTAGACGAGGCTTGGTCGCTGGTCCATGCGTCCCGTTACACGGACGCCGGCCCCGCTCTCGCACCGCTGATCAGCGAACTGGAAACCGCGGTCCGCTCCGCCACGCCCGACCAGCGTCAGGCGGTCGCCAGGGCCCTGGCCGCTGCCTACCAGGCCGTTACGGAACTGTTCGTCAAAGTCGGTGACATCGAGGTGGCGTGGCTTGCCGCGGACCGCGCGCTGTTCGCTGCCGAACACGCCGGGAACCTGGGCCTGGTGGCCGCCGGCCACCATCGCCTAGCGCACACCTTCCTCAGCGCCGGCCGCTTCCAGCAAGCCCGGCACACCGCTACGGTCGCTGCCGATGCGCTCCGCTCTGGCTCGTCAGGGCTGGGAGTCGAGGCGCAGTCAGCCCTTGGCGCGCTGTGCCTGGTTCAGTCGATCATCTGCGCCCGCTCGGGTGACCGGCGCGCGGCCTGGCAGGCGATCGGGGAGGCTGAAACACTCGCCGCGGTCGTTGGCGCAGGTCGGAACGACTTCAATCTGGAGTTCGGTCCGGCGAACGTCGCACTGCACGCGGTCGCGGTCGCCGTGGAGCTGGGCGACGCTGGCGATGCCCTCGACCGCGCCGGCCGTGTGGACACTGCCGGGCTGTCTGCTGAACGGCGTGGCCGCTTTCTGGTGGACGTGGCGCGCGCCCACGCTCAGCGCCGCGACCGCGGCGACGCCATCGCCGCGCTTCTGGAGGCCGAGCGCATCGCGCCCGAGCAGATCCGAGACCACCCAAAAGTCCGCGTCCTGGTCCGGGACCTACTCCAAGACCCCGGATGGCGCTCTGACCAGGACCTACGCGCCTTGGCGGACCGATGCGGGGTTGTCGCATAAGAGACCAGCACGGAAAGTACTAGACAGCACTTATAGTACTACCAGTACTTAAGGTGCGGATTGGCGGCGCCACCGGCCGGGGTCCTTGATCCGACCTGCTTGGAGGTCAGACCCGGGATGAAGCATGCCCTCAACCGGACTGTCACGGCTGTCGACCCCGTGAACGGGTCCGTGTCCGTCGATCAGGCGGACGCATCTCAGGCCGGCGTCGGACCGCGCCGACCGCACAAAGCCCGCCAAGATCTTTGGTGGGCTTTACTCTGCCTGGTACTGATGGTGGGCAGGGGCGGGGTCGAACCGCCGACCTTCCGCTTTTCAGGCGCGGCGCGTGGTCCCGTAGTGGTCCCTGGTCGTCCGTCGTGCCTGCTCAGGCAGCCTCGTCCGTCCGTGGTCGTCCACTGCCGTCCGCTGCTGTTGCCGTCAGCGCTGCCGTCAGCGTTGCCGTCAGATCGCCGCGCCGCGGGGCGGGCTCCGAGCATCAGCGATTTTGCCGTGACATCTGGACCCGTGCAGGGTTCGTGGCGTGGATTATGTCGTCGACCTCGATCATGCGGCTGATGAGATCGCTAGGCGTCGGCCTGGCTGGGAACTCGCTGGCCTGAGCGTGGAGGCTGTGACCTGGCGGGACTATGCCGCGCCGTGGCCTCAGACGTTGGAGCGGGACCGGAACCTGGTCACCGATCCGGACTCGATCGGGGTGGAGATCTCCGGCCCGGGCGACGCCCGGCTCTTCATTGTTCTGTTCCGAGGAGGATGGGCAGACGTGGACGCGGTGACACGCGAGTGGGATGCAGTGATCGTCAATGGACCCCGGATTCGGTCGCCACGTGATTTCGGTCTACTGCTCGACCAGTACGTCGTGCGGATCTTTGATGTTCAGTCCGTATGAGAACCGAGACGGCGGCCACGAGGACACGGTAATTGACCGGCCACGGTACCGACCGTGCTTCCGATTACAAGAGCAGGGCAGACGGTCTGCTGATGTTCGTGGACGTCCGTGACCTGCGCCGGGCGTCCGCGGACGTCCGCTGGTGTTGCTGTCAGCGGTTGCTGTCGGACCCGAGACCGGATATGTCCGGTCGACAGCGCCGCGATGGCTCTGCTGTTCGGT
>NZ_CAUVXI010000125.1:0-15925 GCF_963555845.1 Protofrankia sp. Cas8
ATGCCCGTCGCCGGTCAACGCCACCGCAGTCACCGAGTCGGTGTGGCCCGCAAGAGTAGCGCGGAGATAACTGTCGATCAATACCGCGGACAGGTGGTCGGCTGCGCCGGCCTGGCTGCTAATTGCGGCGGCGGCCAGGTCGAGTTTGAGGGAAGTCCGTGGGCCGGTGGCCTGCAGGGTGTCGGCCAGGTCCACCAGGCCCTGCGCTGCGGTACGGTGGCCCTGGTCGACGGCGCGACGCCATTGCACGAAGGCGACACTGCCGGCGACAAGCGCGGCCAGGAGCAGGACGACCACGACGGTGGCGAAGATCCGGCTGCGGTGGGCACGCCGGCGCGCGGCGTGGATGCTGGCGTCGAGGAACGCGCGGGCGACCGGGGGGAGAGCGGCCGACGGCCGGCGGGTATGCTCGCGGGCGAGGTCCAGCCGGCTGCCGCGGTAGAGCAGGTCGGGATCGCGGTTGTGGGTCGCCCAGGTGTGGGCGTCATCGAGGAGACGTTGGGTGACGAGCAGGCCGGCGCGGTCGGCGTCGATCCAGCGTCGCAGGGTGGGCCAGGCGTGCAGCAACGCCTCGTGGGTGATCTCCACGGAGGTTTCGTCGAGAGTGAGCAGGCGTACCTGGTCGGCAGCAAAGGCGTCCAGCACCGCCCGGGCCGGGTCGTCACCGTCGTCGTCGACCAGCTCCGCGCGGCTGCGGCACCGGCGGGTGTCGTTTCCGCCCTCGGTGCCGAGGGCGACCAGACGCAGTAGCAGGGTGCGGGCGGTAGCCTGGCTGGGCTTGTCGAGGCTGGCGTAGACCTGTTCGGCGGTGCGGGCTACAGCGTGATCGACGCCGCCGGTGGCGGCGTAGCCGGCCAGGGTCAGCAGCCGCCCCTCGCGCTGCTGCCAAGTCGCCAGTAGCGCGTAGGACAGCAGCGGCAGCGTCCCGGCCGGCCGGCCGACCGGCGCTCCGTCTCCGCCGTTCGGCAGGCCGAGGCCGGGGACGCCGAGGTCGCGCAGCAGCGTTTCGACCAGGCCGTCTTCCAGGGCGAGGCCGACCCGCCCGGCAGGTCCGACGATGACCTGACGGAACTCTTCTCGGCTCATCGGGCCGACCACGACCTGCCCGCCGGACAGGGCCGGCAGCAGCTCGGGGTAGTCCGCGCAGCGGCCGTAGAAGTCACCCCGCACCCCCACAACCACGATGGCTGGGGGTGGCAGGCCATCCTCCCCGTCCCCGTCGCTGGTGCTGGTGCCGGCGGCGACCAAGGCGCGGATGAACGTCTGCCGGTCGGTGTCGGTGACCTCGGAGGTGAACAATTCCTCGAACTGGTCAACGACGAGCAGCACCCGCCGGGCCGCGGCCCCCTCCGCCTGGTCGTGGGGGCCGGGTGGGGCCGCGGCGGCCAGCGCGGCGTGCAGGTGCCGGCGAATGCCTGCGGGATCGGAGGCCAGGGCGGCGCGCAGCCGGTCAGGCGGCTGGCCAGCCGGGCCGACCAGGACGGCGGCAAGCCGGCCCAGCGGGTCGGTACCGGGAACCAGGACCAGCTGGGGCCACTGCCAGGAGCCGGGTGCCGTCTGGCGGGTGCCGTCGGCCAGCGCGGGCAGCACCCCGGCGCGCAGCAGGGAGGTTTTCCCCGCACCGGAAGCGCCGACGACCATCAGCGGCCGGGGATGGTCGAGCCGGTCCGCGAGCTGCGCCACCACCTCGGTGATCAGCTGGTCGCGGCCGAAGAAAAATCGGGCGTCCCGCCGGCCGTAGGAGGCCAACCCCCGGTAGGGGCAGACGTCGTCCGCCCCTACCGGGGTGCGGTCATCCCCCTCGTACCGGTGGGGGTGGGGCGGCTGGTAGGCCCGGTTGTCGACCAGCAGCAGGTCCCCGGCCTGGCCACCGGCATGACGCCGGGGTTCGGGACGGCCCGCCGCGGACAGCATCCGGATCAGATACCGGTAGACCGACTCCAAGGTCAACTGCGGCGGGCCGGTCGGGTCCCCCCGATCCAGCAGGTCCAGCAGCGCCCCGGTGAACACGGTGTGCCGGGCGCCGGGCGAGGCCAGCGCCGCTTGGTTCCGGGACGCCGCGGTCAGCAGGTAGCTGTCTCGTACCGCGGTCATCGCGAACACGTCGTGGCTACCAGTGACCACAGCGGCCGAGGCCCGGCCGGCGAAACAGCAGTCCAACACCACGACCACCGTCCCCGCCTGGCTGTCGGACACGACGTCGCGGACCCGCCGGTAGGGCAGGGCCTGCTGGTAGGGGGCGACCGCTCCCACCCGGGTGAGGTTCTCGGTGGCGGTGGTCGCCAGATGCAGCTCGCCAGCAGCGTCGAGCACGCCGTGGCCGACGTAGTACACCACCAGCAGCCTCGTCGCCTCTGCCGCGGCCTCCCGCACCGCCTGATCGACAACATCCGGACCGGCCGGATCGGCTACCAGGCGCAGGTGGGCCGGGTCCAGCGCGCAGCGTCGCCACAGGGCGACGGCCAAATCGGTCAGGGTCGTGCCGACCGCGGGAACATCCGGAAGGATCGACCCGGGCGGATGGTGGCCGGTGCCGACCAGCACCACCCGCACGCCCGGGCCGGACAGCCCGCCCACCACTACCCGGCCGTGGTCGAACCCGGACGGTCCTTGCCGGCCGATGGCTGGCCCGCTGGATCCCCCGATCCGGCCGCATCGACATCATGTGCTGTCGGCCGGGTGCTGTCCAGTGCCCGGCCGGTCTGCTCGATCAGGGACTGGATGGCCGTGGCGTCCAACCTTCGCACCTGCCGGCCCTCGATCCGGATCGACCCGGTTGAGTGTTCTGCGGTCACGGTGATATCCGTGTGACGGCTGCGGATCCACGCCACGGCGATCGTCGCTAGCGTCGTCGCGGCCCCACCCGACTCCAACGCGATGTTCAGTGCGTCAAGGAGCGGCCCCAGCTCGCCGGGGGCCGGCGGTACCTCCACCAGCCGCACCCGTCCCCGCAGCTCATCCTCCTCGACCAGCCAGTCCCGCAGCGACCGCATATCGTCGCCCGCAGCGCCCTCCAAGCGGACCGTCACATCCAATTTCCCCAACCCCCACGGGTGTATGAGATGCCTACCCGGGGTGCCTACCCGGTCTCAGTCTGGATGCACCGCATGATGCTCTTCTCTCCCACGCCGACACGCTCGACTTCCGACGCCGATTTCGTCGGGACGTGGCAGAAGTTCGGGAGATCCTTGGGTTCGGCGAGTCCCATAGCAATCCGTCCTAGAACTGATCCATTATCGAAAAGCTACTTTCTGTGACTTATTGGCCCAAATTCGGTCAAATATAGATCTTTGGTGGGAAATGGTGGCGAGTCCAGATCCTGTTGGACAGTGGCGTGGCCGGCAACCTGCACGTGACGGCCGGTGGCGCGGATTTCGGCGATGTAGCGGCGGGCGGTGCCTTCGTGGAGATCGACGCGGGGGACGAGGTCGCGGGCCAGAGCGTAGGTGCTGCGGGGATCATCGGGTGGGATGTCGGCGACGAGAGCGCACAGCCGCGCGCGTTTGGTACCACCCCGGCGCGGCGGATCGACCCGGTACAGCGGGGTGACGACCGTGTCCGTGTCGTGCCTCATCCCGACGGCCGGCTGCTCGCGGCTCGGGGCGTCGATCAGGTCCGTATCGTCCTGCGCTGCAGGGTCGGGCTCGTCGATGCCGGCGTTCTGTTCCGCCGGGCTCGTCACCTCCGGCGCCTGCGGTCGGTCCGTCTCGGCGGACGCCAAGGTGATGGCGTCCGCCGGGTGGGACGTGCCGGGCATGCCAGGTCTGATGGCGGCCGTCCCGACATATCCGGTGTCGCGAATCTGGCGGATCAACAGCTCATAGGCTCCGATCAACGCGGCGGACGGCCAGGCCGCGATGATCCGGGCGGTGAGCTGCGGGTCGGCATGGATGACGTTCGCGGACAGGCTCGCCACCGACCCGAGGATCAGCAGGGTGTAGGCCAGCCATGGGGGCTTCCGCCGGGCACGACTGGCACTGAGCATGCTCATGGACGCGGCCACGATCAAACCGTCGACGGAGACCGGGATGATCGTGGAATTCAGCGGATCCTCACCGTACTGGAGCGCAACAGCCCGCATGTGCCGGTAACTGACAACGGCCGCGATCCCGGCGACGGCGACCACGGCTGCGGTCGTCGCCCAGCGGATCTGGCGCTCACCCCGGTCGGGCAGCAGCGGATCGGCTACGACGGCGGCGGTGGCTGGGACCCGGACGGAACATGATCAACATATAGGTCGGTCACCACCGCGAGCACCCCGCCGCCACAGCGGACGCCACCTGAACGACCCGGCCCGCAACAACACTAATCGATCAAGAGACCTGACCAGCTACCCATGGCCTTCACCAGTTGCTGGTACTGGGTGCGGCGACCACCATCTCGATGCAGTCGGTGCCGCCGGAGTTCAGGCTCGCCGCCTGCGTGGTGACGTCGGAGGCGGTCCGGGATCGGCACCGTCTTCTCGATGCTGAGGTTGTAGGGCTTGAGGCCCGCCGCGAATAGGCCCGCGGAGTTGCGGCCGGCGGCGATGTCGGCGACGGCGACGGCGACGGCCGGCTTCTTCTTGTCGAGCTTGCCGCAGATGGTGCCTCCGCCCGCGATTTGGATCACGCCGGTGGCGAAGGGGAACGAGTCAGGGCTTTTCAGTTCGCTCGCGCTGCTCGGCACCTCGCCGATGACCGGGATCTTGGCCTTCTCCAGGATCGGCATGTACCGGTCACCGACGGCGGAATCCGCGGTGACGAACAAGTACTTCCCGGACACCGCCTGTTGTGCGCACGCGGCGCCCTTGTTCGGGTCGAACTGGTCGTCGCAGGAGGTCTGCGCACGTAGTGCTACCTCCCGTGAAGGTGGCCGGTCCCAACCACCTCGCTCCCGCCGCGACTGGCCATCCCGGTCGCGGTCGCCCGGCTCTACGCGGTCTCCGCCCGAGCCGTCGTACGTCCTTGCAACTGTTCTAACCGGACAATAATTTAGGACGCGGAGATCGTCCTCGCCCAGAACTCTTCGCATTTCTTATCAACCAGGTCCACACCCTTTGTGATCATTCCGTCCTCCACTCGGTAGAGCACTACACAGTCGTAAGACGCAACTTCCCCGGTGACCGTGGCCCGTCGACGAAGCCTGATGTGCGTCACGACCATCTCCTCGCCCGCCGGCCAGCACCCGACGAGCTCGTCGTCGGACGCCCCTTCGTCCATGTAGCGGCGGCAGATCCGGTTCACATTGTCATGGGACTCCTTGCCTATCATGATCTCAATCTCACCCCGGGGCCCGTGGCCATAATATTCGATATCCGGGTGGATGGCACTGTTATAGCTACCTTCGAGGTAGCCCGAATAGTTCGTGGTGCTGTCACTGATACCAGAAAACATCGCCCTGACCACGGCGAGATTCTCCTCGGCTTTTGTCAATTTCGCATTGTCGGTAGTCATGTCTGCGCACACCCAATCTCGGAGAATCTACTTCGATTCGAACAAGCTTCGTCAGTCTGTGCCCCACCGACCGACCGCGGCATCGGAGTCCTACCTGAGGAGCAGGCTCCCTATGAGTGTGACGGTTGGATGCTCGCTCATCAGCGGCCGTTCTCCGTCGTTTACTGGAACGTGAAGATGTCGACGCCGCGTCGCGGTCCGCAGGCTGGATCTGCAGAGCGACGGGATCCGGTCGGCGGAATTCTGGCCGTCCCGCGCACCTGCGCGACCGCGCGGCAGTCGCACCGACGCACCCGGGCCCGGTGTCACCGATCACGAGGTCTCGGTGGAGGCGCTACCTCGTCCGCTGTTGTCCTCATGCGGCCAGGCTAGGAACGGAAGCACGCCTTGACACTGGTGTGGGCCACAGAGTTCGCTGTTGGCCCCGACACCCATGGGGCACTTTTGGGTGGTGGGACGGGCTAACTTGATCAGGTATCGGCAGCGTCTCATGACGAATGACGAACTTCGCCGTCCGCTTCGACCCACTACGGTAGGTGTTCGCATGTCGCGGCCTGAGCCTGCATCGTCCCTGCCCTTCCTTGGCGCCGGGCCGTTGGTCCTCGCCGAGGTGCTGGACAGGTGTGCCCACGAGGTGGCGATCCGGTCGTCTGACCTGATCTTGAGCGAGCTGCCCGTCTACGTGCGCGGCGGCGACGCCCTCCGGCTCGAGACGCAGACCCGCACGGAACTCCGGCTGCACTGGCTGTTCGGGTCTGTCCGCGAGGGCCGGTTCCCGACGACTCCACACGACCGGGTCCGAGAGGGGGCCATGCGGCGGTTGCAACAAGGGATTCCCCTGGACGTCGTCCTGCGCGCTTACCGCCTCGTGTCGCGCCTGCTGTGGGAGGTGATGCTCCGGGAGGCGGCCCGGCTTCCCGAGGGCAACGAGTCACTCGCCGCCCTGATGTCCGTTGTCATGGGGTACGTCGACGCTGAGGGCGATGAACTCGCCACGGTCTACATCCGCGAGCAGCAGGAACTGACGGCCGACGACGACCGCACGCGCCGCGATGTGCTCGAACGCCTCCTCGCTGGCGAAGCCCCCCCTTCACACTTCATGGCCAGGGTGTGGTCGGTCGAGACCGACGCCTGTTGTCTGGTGATGATTGCGACGCTGCTGGGGCAGGCGCTCGACGGTCAGATCGCGCTGCATCGCGTGGCCCGGAGCCTCGCCCTGGATCCGGAGTGGACCGCCGCTCCCCGACCGCTCATCGTCGCCCGCCAGCAGGAGATCGTTGGGTTCTTTCCGCTGGGTCGGCTGGACGATCGTGAGCTGTGCCGCCGCATCGTGTCCGTCATGCGGCGGCTGGCCGGGCAGCACAGGCTCCCGCTCGGGATCGGCGTCAGCCTGACCTGCGACAGCCTCGACCGCCTACCTCAGGGCTACGACCAGGCTGTGGACGCGGCGCGCCGCACCACGCCCGACAGTCCGGTCCTCGCCCTTCCGCAACTGCCGTTATGGGAGTACCTGGCGCTGCGCGCCGACCCGGCCGCGTGCCCGCGCAATCGCCTCCGATCGCTCATCGAGGGCGACGATCCCGCCCACCGATCCCTCCTCGAGACCGTGGTCACCTATGCACACACCAACCGCAACGTCAACGCCGCCGGCACGCAGCTCCTGGTGCACCCCAACACCGTGCTCCACCGGCTGCGCAGAGTCGAAGACCTGACCGGCCTCGACCCCCGCCGCGCCATGGACCTCATAGAGCTGATGACGGCAATTGCCGTGCTCAACCGCTCCGCCCTTCACCCCGACCCGATCAAAGGCGGCGTCCACGCGGTCCCGCCGATGAGAGGCTCTGGATGAAGGCTGCCAGAATCGCACGGTCTTCGACCCCGCCCAGAGCCGGCACAGGCGAAGCCCTCTCGGCGCGCTCCGATCCGGACTCCTACGGGCAGATCGTGCAGTGTCAGCGCGAGTTGTACTGGACCGCCCCGCCCGACTGCTCCGATCCGAAAATCGTCCGGAAGGTGGGCGGACAGGCCCCCGCCCCCCATACCGCCGTGGGCTGGTTGGTGACGGTGGGTGGGGGTGCTCACCGACCCAGATCGACTCGATGCCCCGTTCCTCGGCTTGCTGCGCGAAGGTCACCTACTCCGCGGCCCACTCCCACGGCGTCGCCATCAGCCCGATCTTCACCGCTGCCACCACCTTCCTGTCCCACGTCGGCCCTATCCCAGGTCGGCGTTGAGCCGGAGTATGTTCTCTCGACTAGCCAGACATAACTGTCTGGCAATTGGACCGTCACCCAACAGAGTCCGTCAGGTCCGCTCCCGCCACCGTCCTACGGCGAGCAGGGGCTCTGTCCGCAGCGCGGCGACGCGGCCGACGGCCCTGCGTGGTCGCAGCAGACGCCCACTTCGCTGTACATGCCCACGTCCACGCAGCCGATAGTTCTACAGCTCTGTGCGCAGCGCCGCGAGGTCATGTACGGCGCCAGTGAGGAAGGGCGGTCGGCCGAGGGTGCGTGGTAGAAGGCGGCGGCGGCTGAACCGCCACCCTTCGGGAAGCAGTACGACGTCGTCGTCGTAGTAGCCGAGGAACAGCATGCCGGCGCCGTCCACGCGGCGACGGGCCCACTCGGTAATCTGGAACCGGGCCGAGGCGTGACCCTCGTCGTGGACGTTCACCAGGCCGAGATGCACCGTTTGGAAGACGAATTCGAGGCTCGCCACCGCCGCCGAGATGGTCTTCTCGATCGCGTCGCGTCCGACCGCGGGAGCCGTGGTGGGTGTCTCCAGCACACCGTCCGGTGCGTATGCCAGCACCGCTTCGCCGACCTCGCCGCGACTGACCGCCTCGGCGTAGGAGACCGCGAGCTGCTGGATCACGATGATGTCTGCTGCTTGCGCCGGTGACGGCCGCTTGAGAATCATATCTGCCGTCGGCCTATCTCTCGTAACTTGACGATACTCCGGATCACAGATTCCCAATCATGGTCTATCTCGCATATCACGAGAGCTGCGGGAGTTGCCGGCCTGCCGCATCGAGTCGGCTCGAGCGCAACCATGATCCTCCTCGCCCGCGAGGAGGATCACCTCACGCCCGTCGGCGACCTTGACGGGCGACACGGCTTGGCCCTGGAAATGCTCCGGCAGGTGACGGGTAAAGGAGTCCCGCGTCTCGTACATGTGCTGATCGCAGTCGAAAGATATGTCCGCTCCACGTCGTTTGTTCCCTCGCGCCCACGCCGACATATACACTGTAGATTCCATCGGGCAGAGAGGGCAAGGAAACAGCCGTCACCGCTGCAGCGGAAGGAGAACCGTGACCGAGAGCAGCACCGTCCGGCGCGAGCTCGCCGATCCCTACGGCGAGTGGGCCGGCACCCGTGGGGTACTCATGAGCTACCGGTACCTCGCTTCCCGGCCGAAGGCGATCGACCGGGACCACGCCGAGGGCTGGATAGCACTTCGTCCCGACCTGCGCGCTCCAGGGGGCGTGCTCGCGGCACCGCTCGCCATCGCGATGCTCGATGTCGCCGGCATCAACGTCGACCCGATCAACATCCTGGCGCTCACCCAGGTCGACCTGGAGGTCATCGACCCGTCGTCCGACGTCGACGAGGTCCACCTCGTCGGGCACGTGACGTGCGAGACCCGGTCGCAGATCTTCACCGAAGTACGGATGCACGACGGCGCCAACCCGGAGCGCGCCATCGGGTTCGGCACCGCGAACTGGTCGGTGATCGCTCCGACGCCCGCGGGCTTCACCTACCCCGAGCCCGGCACCGGCATCGAGGGACTCGACGTCGTCCCGCCGCTCTACGAGGCGTACACAGGCCGACGCCGCGACGACGGCCGCCTCGAGATCCCCAGCCTCACGCCCAAGATCGGTACCGACCGCCTGCACCACGGCCCGATGCTCGTCGTCTGCGAAGCCGCCGCCATCCAGGCCGCCGCGGAACACCTGGGTACCGACGCCCTCGCGGTCGAGCACCTCGGTCTGACGATCGTGCGCCCCGGTCGGGTCGGGCCCTTCGTCGCGAGCCCCGTCTTCATCGGCGTCGCCGGCCGTGCCGTCGCCGTCCGCGTCGAGCTGCACGACGACGGCAACGGCGGGCGCCTGTTCGCGGCGATGCTCCTACGCATGCGGGTCATGGACTGCCGTGACGACGGTCGGCGCCACTGGCATCACAGATAAGGTTGTCCTCGTTACGGGCATGACGTCGGGGATCGGCCGCACCCTCGCCGAGGTATTCGCCGAACGTGGCGTGCACCGGCGGCTGTCCGCCGCGGTGAGCGAACGTCCGGGAGTCGCCGACTACCTCGTCGACATCACCAGGACCCGCCACGGCACCAGGCTCCAGGCAGCAGTAGCTGGCGCAGGGCGCCCGAGGGTCCGGCGTACACGTCAGATCTAGATGCCGGTGCAACGTTGTCGTGCATCCCTTCAGGATGTGCACGTACCGGGAGCCGACCTCGACCACGAACAGGCGGGAACTTTCTGTGGGTGGGGTCGCAGTTCACAGCCTTTCAGTGCGACCTGAAGGGCGGTGAACTGCGGTCGGTGGGTCAGCGGGCGGCGGTGAAGGTCACCGGCAGGTACCTGGCTTGGCGTACACCGGCGAGCTCGTAGCGTGGCTCCTCGCCGGGGGTGATCCAGTAGTCGGGGATCCGGCGGTGGAACTGGTCGACGGCGGTGCGCAGCTCGAGGCGGGCCAGGTGCGAGCCGAGGCAGCGGTGCACGCCGGAGGCGAAGGCGATGTGCCGGTTGGCGGGACGGTCAAGCCGCACTTCGAGGGGCGACTCGAAGGTGGCGGGATCGACGTTGGCGCTGGCCCAGCACAGGAAGACCATCTCGCCCCGGCGGACCGGGACGCCGTTGATCTCGGTGTCCTCGGTGGCCCAGCGAGGTCCGCTGGCCGGCACGGGACTCTCGAAACGCATCAGCTCCTCGATCGCGGCCGGCAGCATTGACGGGTCGGCAACGACGCGGCGCCGCTCGTCCGGATGGGCCGCGAACCACGCGAAGAGGCACGACAGCGACGACGTCACGGTGTCGAGCCCGGCGATCGTGAACAGGTGCATGATGTTGACGATCTCGTCGTCGGACAGCCGCTCGCCGTCGAGCTCGAAGCTCATGAACTCACCGATCAGGTCGTCCCGGGGGGCGCCTTCCCGGCGGCGCTCGTCCAGCCGTTGCCGGAGCCGCTCCCGCATCCGGTCGCCGGCCTCGACGCCGATCGCGTCCTTCTCCTCCATGGTCGTTCCCTCGTTCTTGAGGATGCGATCCTTCATCGCGACGAGGAAATCCATGTCCGCCAGCGGCATCCCGAACAGCGTCAGGAAGATCGTGGACGGCAGCGGCACGCAGAAAGCGTCATGCAGCTCCACCCGGCCGTCGGCCACGAACCCCTCGATGAGCTCGTCGGCGAGCTTGCGGATCTCCGACTCCATCGGCGCGACCTTCTTCGGCGCCAGCAACGGATCGAGCAGCCGGCGGTAACGGCGGTGCTCCTCACCGTCCACGTGCAACGGAGGCAGCGGCCCGCGCGAACCCATCCCCAACGGAAGCCAGGTATCCGGGTGGCTCGACACCAGCGCGGGATGACGGCCCGCGGCCACGACGTCGTCCATCAGGAAGAAGCCGACGCCCATGTCCCAGCGCACGACCGGCGACTCCCGGCGGAGCCGATCGATGATCGACTGGGCGGCCCGCACGTCGAACGCACCATTCGACTCATAGGCGATCATCGCCCTTAACGCCGGCTCCATCTCGCTGTAAAGGATCTCAACGACGTCATCACGCATCGGGACTCCTCCAGGTGGGGTGCGGAGTGGGAGCGATCATCCGAGCATCACCGCGGACGGCGAGGGCCCCACGGGGCGCAGAGCGGTACCCACGGCGGCCGGACGATCGCGTGCATCAGACTGGCCGGACCGGCCAGGAGCGGCGGGCCGGCTAGTCGCCGGTCGGCAACTCGTCGGTCGGCAACTCGTCCTGCCACGAGTCGTCGAAGTACATCGCCACCCGGGAGAGCGATCCGCCGTCGACCGCCGGCAAGCACACGCCAGACATGTACGCCGAGTCGTCGGAGGCCAGGAACAGCGCGACCGCGGCGTTGTCGGCGAGCCGAGGTGGCCGGTCGAGCTTGAGCGGGATCGGCGACACGGCGGGGTCCCACGGTCCGGCCGCCTCCTCATAGGACAGCCCCAGGACCTCGGCTTCGGGCGGCAGCATGAAGTTGACGGACATGCCGTGGGTCGGGCACAACGCGTTCACCCGGATGCCGTATTTGCCAAGGTCGAGGGATGCGTGCCGGACAAGGCTGTTGACCCCGCCCTTGGCGGCGCCGTACGACCCGAAGCCGGGGTAGGCGACGAGCGAGCTGGCGGACGAGGTGACGACGATGGTCCCGCCGCCCTGCCCCTTCATGACCCGCGTCGCGTGCTTGATCGCGAAGAACACGCCGCGCAGCAGCACATGCTGGACGTCGTCCCAGCCCTCGGCCGTGACGTCCTCCAGCGGGATCCGGCCGAAGCCCTTCGGCGGGATGCCCGCGTTGGCGAACATGACATCGAGGCGGCCGAACTCCTCGACCGCGGCACGCACGCCGGCCTCGACGTCAGCCTCGGAGCGAACGTCGAGGGTGCGGGCCACGGCCTTGCCGCCGCGCTCCGCGATGAGCGCCGCGGCATCCTCGGCCCGCCTGGTGATCTTGTCGGTGACGACGAGGGAGGCGCCTTCCCGGGCGAACAGTAAAGCGCTCTCCCGTCCCAGTCCTGCCCCGGCGCCGGTGATCAGAACCACTTTGTCCTGCAGCCGCATCTCTTACTCCTCAGTGGTGGTCGGTGGACGTTGTTCGGGGGACGTCGGATGCCCGGTGGATGTCCGGTGGATGTCCGGTGGATGCATCGCGAGGCGGAGGAGGCGCAGGCTCCGGGCCGCTACCTGGGCCGACGAGCCGGGGCCCCGCGCAGCATGAGGCGCTGGGTGCGCAGCGGACAGGCGTCGAGGAGGTAGCCGAAGCTAGCCACGCGCGTTCTCGCCGATGATCGCTATGGCCCGCTCCGGGCACGACCCGACGGCGCGGCGGGCGGCGGGCATGACGTCGTCGGTCAGCTCTCCATCGCTGATCACGCGCCCGTAGCCGTTCTCGTCGTCGGTGAAAAGGTCGGGAGCCAACATGTAACACAGGCCGTGGCCGGCACACGTGACCCGGTCAATCGCGGGCCTCACCGCGGACCTACCGGCGGGAAGATCAGCGGGAAGATCAGCGGGAGAGCATTCAACCCGAGCGTTCCTCGCGGCCACGTCACCCGCGACGACGCACCGGTGGCGAGGTCGTAGTCGGGGGTCGGGTGGTAGCGGGTCTGCTCCGGCGGGTCGAACGCGAGGGGCACGAGCGGCAGCGGGCTCGCGAGGACGTCGACCGCCTTCTTGGACGAAAACACCGTCGGCTGCCGCAACGCGGTCTCGATGGTCTCGATGTCCGTCAGCGCAAGATCGCCGTCGAGCTCCACCGTGCGGCCGTGGGCGCGGATCAGACGCCAGGCAGCGTCACGATCACGCTCGAGGGGAAAACCAGCTAAAATGATCTTCTCGCTACCTTGCCCGTCCGCCATCAGCGTCCTTCCGGATTGTCCGATATCAGGCCATCGCCGGCCCGGTGCCACGGGTACCTCCTCCTCGTCACCGGGCGTCGAGCGGTCGAGTGTGGCCAGCGTCGCACCCGATCATGTGAGACACATTGCCCCACTGCGTTCCTGTGAGTCAAGATGTCTCATAGTCTTCGAGGCGTGGACACGGCCGACGACGCACGCATCGTCCGCACCCGCGCCGCGGTGCATGAGGCCATGCGGTTGCTGTTTGCGGAAGAGGGGCCTGCCGCGTTGACGCACCAACGCGTAGCTCAACGGGCCGAGGTAGGCCGAGCGACGATCTACCGGCACTGGCCACGACAGATCGACCTGGTCACCGAGGCTCTGACCGTCGTCGAACAGCCGATGTTCCACTCCGGCGAGGGACCCCTGCGGGCCTGGCTGGGTCGCGAGCTGATCCGGTTCGCGGCTGATCTGGCCCAGCCGGTCGTTCAGCAGTTCCTTTCGACCGTCATCGGCGCCGCCGACCAGAATCCGACCGTGGCCGATCTCCGGGACGACCTCCTGCGCCGCACCTCGGCGGTACTGCACAGCGCGTTCGAACAGGCCGAGAGCGAGGGAGAGACAGTGCCGCGACGCGACTACGACGAGCTGCTCGCCCAGATACTCGGTCCAGTGATCTTCCGCGTAACGATCCAGCGCGGGGTAACCGACCGCGACTTCATCGACAGGCTCGTCGACGCGGCGCTCCCCTCCGCCCCGTAGCGCCTACTACACCCGCGCGATCATTGTCGGCTTCGTCTTCCAGGCTTTCCACCTGATCGACGAGTTGACCGCGGTCGAGAACGCCGAACTGCCCGCGCTACTGGTCTGGCGTTTACTAAGGACTGGGCCGCCCAGAATTATCCGGATAGGGGACTCTATAGAATAGATACCTGAGCTTGTTGTTTAACCTGTTTGTTCTTCAGGGGATGCGCCTGTTGACCGGTTTTTGATCTTTCCGACGGGTTGGATGATCGCGCGTCGTGGGTTGGTGCCGCCGGCGGGACGGCCGGGGCCGGGCCTGTAGAAATAACAGCTCTGCCAAGATTCCGGTGGTGACAGGTGGTTACAGGTGGTTACAGGTGTTCATGAGAGCAGGATGCGCTGGCGGAGCAGGGGGAAGCCGGCGCGGCCGTACATCTGCCTCTTGATCAGTTTGACCTTGGTGATGACGCCTTCCGTGGGGCCGTTGCTGTAAGGCAGGGCCAGTCCGGCGACGACGGCGTCGTGGTCGGTGTCGAGCCCGTGAGCCATTCCCGGTAACCATTCGCCACTTTGTGTAGCAACAACGGCGTGATCGGCTGTTGGCTGTCAGGTGGTCCTGCGGTACTCGGCATGGAGGATGACGAGGGCGGCTTTCGCGACGAGTCCGATCTTCCAGGAGTCGATCGTGATGTTGCGGAGCAGCCGGAAGGTGACCTTGAGCAGTGTGTTCGCGCGTTCACTGACGGCGCGCAGCGCGTTGTGGATCCGGTTGCGCCTCTTTCTGTTCGTCGGTGAGGGTGCCGCCTTTGGGCTTCTTGTGCGGGATCGCCAGCGGCCCGGTCTGGGTTGCCAGCCCTTCGTAACCGAGGTCGAACAGGACCTGGCGGGCCTCGCCGGTCCAGTCGTTCGAGCACGGGCAGCGCTCCGGAGGCGCGCAGCGCAGTGCTGTCGTGCTCGCAGCCGGGCCTGACGTCGGAGACCCACAGTGGCCAGCCGTCGTCGGGCGCGGACAGGACCTGGATGTTGGCGTGGTTGGCCGCCTTGCCGGACCACCACAGGTCGACACCCTCGGTCAGGCCGGGCACGCGCAGCCGGTCGGTCTCGACCAGCGTGCCGTCGACGATCACGTGATCATGGCCGGCGACCGCGGCCCGGGCCAGCGCGGTGCGCAGGTCAGGGGCCTGCCAGGCCAGGACGGCGACGCCCTCGTGCAGGTAGCGGTAGCCCACCGACCGGCTGACCCCCGTGATCGGCGAACAGATGGCTGGTCCTCGTGCCGTCACAGAACCAGCGCAGCACCATCATGGCCTGCTCCAGCGGGGACAGCGTCCGGGTGCCCTGACGGGTACCGCGGCGCTGACGCTCCGCGACGAGCAGGCCGGCCAGCCGGAACACGGTGTGATCGCCGAGCGGCAGCTCGGCGGTGTATGTGAAACTCATACCGGACGCGGGGTCTTTCGGACGAAGTGATCTGTGGAAGGACTACTTCCTACCGAGACTCCACGTCCCACCGTCTCCCGCCCCGCACCAGCCACCAGACCACTCACGGTCCGTGACGGTCACCTCGCGTTACAGCCTGTTGCTGGGAAAGGCTCATTGCGTGTGTCCCGGTGGTGGCCCTGACCAAGCGCACGGCCCGGTGACGGCGCGGGTGTAGAAATTGGAGCGGTACCCCCGCCTCGAGCGGGCGTCGTCTCGTCTGGTCCGCCAGGGATGCCGACCAGCACGTTTGCGTGATCGTAGTAGACCGTCTTCGGTTTCGTCGGGGCTGATTCGGGGACGACGTCGTCAACGAGGGTCCCGTGGCGCGGTGGCCGGCGTACCGCGTCCGAGTCGTGCGGCGTGTGCACCGCGGGTGCGGACCCAGGAGTCGGCCCGATTACCAAAAGATGCTGGTGAGAAGCCTGGAGCCTGCGCCAGCACGATGGGTACCACCCCTTGGTGCACATGTCCCCCAGGGAGATCGGTTTGTGTATCGTTGTCCAACGAGTACTGCGCTGCCGCTTTAAGCTTGCAATTTAAGGTTCGGGGCGGCTTCGTCCGCTGACCTGACTCTGGGTAAGGCCGCCGCCGGACACGGAAGACGGCCCTGGCAGGATCGTGCGTTGCGAGACACAGGATCGAACCAAGGCCGTGAGGATGAGTGTGCCCGAGCG
>NZ_CAUVXI010000126.1:0-2373 GCF_963555845.1 Protofrankia sp. Cas8
CCCCCAGCTCGAACGGGCGCTGGTACGGTCGGGCATCATCCTCGTGAAGTACTGGCTGTCACTGAGCGACAAGGAACAGGAAAGACGCTTCGGTGATCGGATCAAGAACCCGGACAAGCGGTGGAAACTGTCAAACATGGACCTTGAAGCCCGTGCCCGCTGGGTCGACTACGCCGAGGCAAAGGATCAGATGTTCGCCTATACGGACCTCAGGGACGTGCCCTGGTACGTCGTGGACGCCGATGACAAGCGAAGCGCCCGATTGAATCTCATCAGCCATCTGCTGACCATGATCTCATATGAGACCCTCCCGCAGACGGACATTCAGCTTCCGGCACGGCAGGAACGCGCTTACATGCGTCCGCCGATCGACACCCAGACCTGGGTGCCCCGCCGCTACGTCGTCGACTGATCCGGCACCAGCCGAATGCCCACATTCGGCCGGCGCCCGTGGAACTTCTCCGTAGTCGGAGGTGGATGTGCGCAAGTTCGTCATCATGGGCGTGCAGGGCAGTGGGAAGGGCACGCAGGCGAAAATGCTCGCGGACGATCTCGACCTCGTCCACATCAGCGTGGGTGACATATTCCGCTGGAACATGCAGAGCCATACCAAGCTGGGCGCTCAGGTCAGACGCATCGTCGCCAGCGGCCACCTGGTTGGCGACGATCTCGTCGAGTCCGTCGTCCGCGACCGCCTCGCCAGCCACGACTGGAACTACGGCTTCGTCATCGACGGCTTCCCGCGCAACGCCCGGCAGGCCGAGTTCTTCCTGGAGAGCTACGACATCGACGGCGTGATCTACCTGGACCTCCCCGACGAGGAGGTCTACCGCAGGGTGCTCGCCAGACGGCTGTGTTCACGCTGCGGACTGGACTACAACCTCATCGCCAGTCGCCCCCAGGTCGCCGACACCTGTGACGTCTGCGGCGGTCAGCTGCTGACCCGATCGGATGACAACCCCGAGGCTCTCGGGGTCCGCCTCCGGGAATATCACGAGAAAACCCGACCGGTGATGGAGATCTTTCAGCGCAAGGAATACGTGGCGGTCGTCGACGCCCGACATAAGGCCGTCGACGTGCAGGCCGAGATCCGCGAACACTTTGATCTACCCAAGATCGCTTCATCGTAGGCGGCGGGCAGCCGGCGCCCGCGGTACGGACGCCGGCCGGCAATTCGTCAGAGAATAAGGCTTGCCGCGGTCGACAGATTGCGGAAAACCAACGTCCAGAACACGCTGCAGTCAAGCAGTCCGATCAACGGAACCTCCCTATGGCGAGTAACACGTTGCATCACGTACTGTATCTATTTCGATACACAGAGTAGCCACATGACTCGCGATTGGCAGTGACCGCGCTGGGTGTGTTGACGCTCGAACTCGGGGGCTACGGCCTCCGGGCGCGCGATCTGACGATCGTCGCGCGCCCTTTGGCCCTTTGGCGACGCGGGGACGCTGTCGCTCGTGATGGGCGGGATACGGTACGGCCTGCGTGCCGCGCCGGGATCGCGGCACCGCGAGAGGAGAAACGTCCGCGATGAGCGACGAGCAGCTCGTCCGACCCGCGCAGGTCAGCGGGTTCCCCGAGTGGCTGCCGGAGGTCCGGCTGGTTGAGCTGCGCTGGCTCGACGAGATCCGCCAGGGGTTCGAACGCTACGGCTTCTGTTCGGTCGAGACCCCGTCCGTCGAGGCCCTCGAGGTTCTGCTGGCCAAGGGCGAGACGTCACAGGAGGTCTACACGCTGCGCCGGCTCCAGGCCGAGGCTGCCGACGACGGCGATGCCCGACTCGGCCTGCACTTCGACCTGACCGTGCCGTTCGCCCGGTACGTCGCCGCACACTTCAACGACCTGGTCTTCCCGCTCAAGCGCTACCAGATGCAACGGGTCTGGCGTGGCGAGCGTCCGCAGGAGGGCCGCTACCGCGAGTTCACCCAGTGCGACATCGACGTCATCAACGTCGACCACGTTCCGCTGCACTTCGACGCCGAGCTCCCCCGGATCATCCACGAGTCCTGACCGGCCTGAACATCCCCGCCTGGTCGATCAATATCAACAATCGGAAGGTACTGCAAGGCTTCTACAGCGGCCTGGGCATCGACGACCCGCTCGGCGTCATCCGGATCGCGGACAAGATTGACAAAGTGGGTGCGGCCGGGGTCGAGAAGCTGCTCGCCACGCGGACCGCGCTGACACCCGCACAGATCAGATCCTGTCTGGATCTCGCCCACATCCGTGGCGTCGACGCGGGAGTGACCGCGGACATCCGTCGCCTCGGCGTCACCTCCGACCTGCTCACCGAGGGTCTGGACGAACTCTCGTTCGTCCTGGACGAACTGTCGGACCTGCCTGCCGGCAGCGTCGTGGCGGACCTGTCCA
>NZ_CAUVXI010000126.1:2902-16213 GCF_963555845.1 Protofrankia sp. Cas8
TCGCCCGCGGCCTGGACTACTACACCGGCACCGTCTACGAGGGAAAGTTCCTCGACTGGCCCGACTACGGCAGCATCTGCTCGGGTGGCCGCTACGCAGATCTCGCCGGGTCGTTCATCCGCCGGCACCTGCCCGGCATCGGGATGTCGATCGGGCTCACCCGCATCTTCGCCAAACTCGTGGCCGAGGGCCGCCTGAGCACCGGCCCCAGCTGCCCCAGCGACATCCTCGTCGTCATCCCGAGTGATGCCCGCCGCGCGCAGGCGCAGGCCACCGCCGCGGCGCTGCGCAGCCGCGGCTACAACGTCGAGGTCTACCACCAGGCCGACAAGCTGGGGAAGCAGATCCGCTACGCCTCCCGCAAGGGCGTCCCGTTCGTCTGGTTCCCGCCGTTCGAGGACGGCAAGCCGCACGAGGTCAAGGACATGGCCGGCGGCGAGCAGGTCACCGCCGATCCGGCCACCTGGCGCCGCCCCTGACCCGGCTAGGCGGCGCCAGATCCCCTGTTCGATCGGCGCTGCTCACCGGCAAGATCGGCGTAAGTTTGTCGATGTGTACGCTTATTCGCCCGAAAAGCGTACATACCGACAAACTTACGCCGATCATCTACCGCGCAGGCGGTCACGCGCAGCATCCGGCCGACTTGGACGACCCTTACCGCGGCACCTCGCCCCGCCTTCGCCGCATACCAACCTGGCACCGCCCCTGACCCCAGGTGGGCCGCGGGTGAGATTCCTGCTGCCTTCCCGGCAATGAAATCCGCATCTTAAAACCAAAGAGTGACACAGCCATATTACTGGCTTCAATCACCAGGCTCTGCGGAAGGGACGTCATGTCGAGGCTATTCGTACACGCATTGGGAGCAGCCGATCTCGGCGTCTACACACCCCCTCGGGGAAAATCCCCCGAACCTGGGGAACCAACCTTTCCGGTTCAGTTGAATCGGCTGACCGAGGCAGTCACCCAGAGGGATATGGAGACGGTCCGCGCTATTCTTCTGACACCGGCCCGGGATCTTCAGCGGCAGTACAGAAAAGTCCCGCTACAAATTCTACTCGATGGAATGCGCGAGACGGACCGACTACTTCTGGCAGTTACCGATCAGCGACCCCGAGTAAATTCAGCCGACACCAAACCACTCGGTGATCTCGTATATTCGACCACGGAATTCTTGCCACAGATCTATGGTCCAATCTTAACAAAGGACCAGGTCGAGATTCTACCGATTACCGCTCCTACACTGCCGGCCGGTCGAATTGCGCTACACGACTGGCTGGCCACCGCGAAATCACAGCGCGAAATCGTACTGGGCATCGGCTCCGGCTCAACAGGCCTCGTCGTGGGTTTACTCCTGGCCGCGCTCGCCTCCGGGCAAGCGGTAGTCGTCCGTCCGGTACAACCCGAAGAAGGCGATGCTCTCGATCTACCGGTGGTAGGCGATCCGAAGCCGTGGTTGATGCGCCGACGTTTGTTCAGCGGCCTCGCTCTGCTGACAGATGATAAACGCCAGCGCGACGTCTTCCGACTTTTGGACGCACGGCAGCGGCTTGACTTGTCACGATTTTCTACCTACGCCCAGAGGCTCGGGATCGATCCCAACGGCCCTTTGGCCCCGACCGAGACAGTGGCCATCGAAAACGCCTTCTTCGATCGACTCGTCAGACGCGAGGTGAAGGCCGTCATGGTAGGTCGTGCCTGGGTTGCCACTCAGTATGAACAGCTACGCGACAAACGGGCCACCGATGGGCGCGATCCCGCGCAGACGGGTACTCTCGGCGATTTGTTGGGCAAGCTACGGGAACCGCGTGTACCCCGTACGCCAGCCAAAAACTTTGTTCTGGATCGGGCCTACATCAACAAGATAGCGAGTGGATCCGCCCATGATCTGCGACCACCCACGCGAACCTATCTGGTGAGGGCTGCACAAGACGCTCGTACGGCCGACGCCCGGGATCCTCGCCGTGGACATCCGCTACTTACCGGGCCATGTGACCTGACCCGCTGGTCGTCCGCTGCCTCGGGCGAGGTAATCGTCGCCTACTGCGTCGGTCTCAACGAGGTTTCCCCCGACGGCAGACGACCATTTGTTGAAGCGATTCGGAATCCGAAGTTACGGCTGCGAATAACCGAGCTCATCGAACCGACGAAAGCCGCTGCGGATCAGAACGAACTACTGGCCATACATACTCGCCTGATCTGCAGTGACGACACGATCGAGATGGGCCGGGAGTCCGCTCAGCTTCTTCAGAAACCACCGCACAGCACCGATGATCATCAACTCGAAAGTGGCGCAGCGGCAATCAGGGTACCGTCGAACACCTCGGCAATACGTGGCACCCTGGCCGACGAATTCCGTCGGATAGAGGGAGTTTACAATCTGGAGGCAATAATTGTATTGGCCGGTCCGGGCACTAATTCAATGAATGCCGGCACACTGCTCGCCGCCACCGACCTGGCGGCAGAAGCCGGTTGCCCACTTTATATCGGCGGCATGCGACCGGACGGCCACGGTGGCACCGAAATAGATCTTTTCGACGACCAGGTCGCAGCTTTTCCCGGATACACCACAATCCTGGCCTCAGTCGCTGTCGCACATCTATTGGATCTTGAATTCACTGCTGCGGCCGAGGCTCTCCGCCGGGCGGGAACCAGACTTGCGGAACTCGCGAAGCGAGCGGATATTCTTCGTGACGCAATGCTTCAAAAATGCCCTCCCCATGAAAAGCCCGGAGCCGAGACTGCCCGCCGCATCGAGATTGCGAAAGTACTGGCCGAACCCCAGCGCGGGCCCGACAGCAACCACATCGTCGATCAATGGCATGCGGTACACTTGGCCACCGCACTGGCCGACCTGTTGATGCCCAAGCCGGATGGCGCGAAAGGACGGCAATGGAACCATCCATCCAATCGGGCATGTCGCACGGCATACAGTCTCCGTAATAAGAGCGGAACCACACACGGAGCGGTCGTCCCATTTGATAAGGCACTTGTTCAGGTCCAGGCCAATAATCCTCGAAAATACCTGGATACGGTCAGCCTGCTGTCCGCCGTACAGAACGAGTTGGACCCAGAGTGCGACGACCGGTCACGGCTGCGGGCTGCGTACGACAAACTTCTTCAAGATGTGGAAGCCGCCGTGGCGGGGGGTGGCGCCGTGCGGCCGGCGCCGTCCGTCAGCGGTGAAGTTGGCGGCCGTCAGGGGGACGGCGCCTGATCAGAAGGCGGCAGGCGATGAGCAGCGGCACCACCCGTGAGAACGCCAGTGGGATGACCGATTGGACGGCCGGTCCGCGCGGCGGACACGCCGTGACGATCAGCGGACTGCGGGTGGTTGTGAGCCCGGGGCGGGTCGTGAGCCTGGCGGATCTGCCCCGCTACAGCATCGCGCTGGACGGGCTGGTGCAGGGTCCGCAGCTCGATCTCGACGGACGCCGGCTGAGCTTCGACCACCATGGCAACTGCGTGCGGCTGGTGACCTCGGCGACCTGCCGGCAGGTGCTGGACGCGCTGCTGCTCGGGCTCGACCCCAGCTCCTACACCGTCTATGTCAACGACATCGACGCCGACACCGCCCTCGCCGTCGCGCTGCTGGCCCATCCCGAATGGGTCGCGCCCGGCTCCGCGCACGCGCCGCGCACCCGGGCGCTGGTGGAGACCATCGGCAGCCGGGACGCCCACGGCCCCGCCTACCCGGTGGCGGATCCCGCTCTGCTCGCCGAGTTCGCCGTCGCCGTCCCGCTACCGCGCCGCCATGCCCCGGTAGGCGACCCCGCCGGGGCGCTCGCCGGCTGCGTCACAGCCATCACCAGGCTGATCACCCGCGTGCCCGGAGAGAACCCGCAGCGTGCCGTGCCGACCCGCGCCGTGCCGACCCGAGGGGAGCCGACCCGAGGGGAGCCGACCTTCACCGTCACCCACAGCGGTACCGGCTGGGTGATGGCCACGAGCGCCGGCGACGGATTCGACCCGGTCTACACCGCCGGGCACACCCGCGCGGTGCTCTGGCGGCGGCTACCGGACTCCTCGATCGCCTACACGGTCGGACGGCGCAGCGACCTCGTCGACCGTTTCCCGGTCGGTCCGCCGAGTGATCCCGGGACGATCCTCGCCGCCCTGGCCGCCCGCGAACCCGGCTGGGGCGGCGGCAGCTCGGTGGGCGGCGCCCCCCGCCATCCTGACGGTTCGCGCAGCGCGCTCACCCCGGACGAGGTCTTCGCGGTCGTCGAGGCCGTCGTCCGTCAGGGGTGGGTGTGAGCACGAACCACTGACCTGGTTAGCGTTCACGTCCTGCTTCGGGGGAACAGAAAGGATATCGGATGGGCGTTACCTGCCACGTCGTCCTCATCGAGACGTCGGGAAACCAGGGATTCATCTTCGACACCACCAAACGGCGGGAAAACGTCGGCGCGTCCGAGCTCATCGACGGACTCCGCCAGTGGGTGGACGACGCGCTGGCTGTGGAGTTCACCGACTTCGACAGCGCGACCTGGCGAATCAGCGACGGCCGACCGGCGCAGCTGCTGGTGAACGCGGCCGGCGGTGCCAAGATCGTCGTCCGCGACCGGGAGCAGGGGACAGCCCTGGTGAGCCTGGTCACCGCACGGGCACTGCGGGCGGCCCCGGGTCTGGACGTCTGCGGTGTCGTCGGAGAGTGCTTCGACTGGGACGCCGTCCACAAAGAAGAGGGGCAACGGCCCATCAGCATGCTGGCCAGGCGGTGCCGCGAGGCACACCACCTGCTGCCCCTGGTCAAGAGCGGCCGTGCCGGCCCGATGAGCCGGTTCCTGCGCATTCCGATCGTGGACGAGTGCGCTGCCAGCGGTCTACCCGCCTACGACGTGGTGGTCGACGGTGATGGTCCGCGATCACGCCAGCCCCGGTCGCGTCCCAGCCGGGCCAAGCGCGCCGTCCAGGATGCCGGCTTCACCCGGCTCGCGCGTTACGCCGGAATCTCCAACAAGGCGCTGGAGGCGGTGGCCGACCATCTGGAGGACGTCCCTGACTGGGTCGCCGTCATTCACGCGGACGGCAACAGCCTCGGCCAGCTGATCACAGATCTCGGCAACAGACCCGAAAGTGCGTCGGCTGACGGCCAGCCGGCGCAGGGTTCAGCCGCCGGCGACGCTAACCGGAAGACGCCCAGCGACCGCTACGCCGATGCCCTCGGCCCGTTCTCGGCGGCGGTCCAGGAATGCACCGTCGTCGCGTTCACAAAGGCGCTCGAGCACTGCGAACGGGTGCTCCCCCCAGGGCATGACGTGGCCGGCGCCATGCCCGTCCTGCCGCTTGTACTCGGTGGCGACGACCTCACGGTGATCTGCGCCGGCTCCATTTCGCTGGCCTTCACCGAGGCGTATCTCACCGCCTTCGAGGAGGTGACCCGTGCACATGCACTTCTGGGCGACGGGCTCACCGGTGGCGGGCTCACCGCGTGCGCCGGGGTGGCCGTCGTCAAGCCGCACTTCCCGTTCTCCGCCGCCTACGACCTGGCCGAGGAACTGACCAAGGAGGCGAAGAAGACCGTCAAGCGCTACGCACCGCGGTCCTCGGGCCAGGCACGGCCACGGGCGTCCGCGTTCTCGTTCCACGTCCAATATGACAGCGGGGGCAGCGACCCGGAGCATCTACGGGAACGCATGCAGGTCCCGCCCGGCGCCGCCGACCTCGCCGCCGAGCCTGACCGCAAAAAGCGGCGGAAACTGCGTGCCCTGCTGTACGCGCAGCCCTACGTCGTCACCCGTGACATGCGTGAACCGTGGACGCAGGGCCGTCACTGGGACGACCTCGTCCGGCGGGCCGCGGCGCTGATCGACACCGTCGACGAACTCGACGGCGGTGTCGACGGCGCGCAGGAGTCCGGGGAACGAAAGCTGCCGACCAGCCAGATACACGACCTGCGGGAGACGTTGTTCGCCGGGCGGGATGCCGCCGACGGCCGGTTCCGCCAGCTCCTGCGCCATTACCAGGACCGGGGGCTCACGCTGTTCGCCGCGCCCGACACCCCGCCCGACACCCCGGACGGCGAAACCACGAATCCCGACACGGCCTCGCTGTTCTGGCGGATCAGCGCCGACGAGCCGCCCATCACCGGACTGCTCGACGCGATGAACGCGGTCCAGCTCATGGGCGATCCAGCAGCAACGGGAGCACCTGCAACGGGAACATCGGTATGACGACCACGACGCGGACCCGCAAGGCCCCGGTGGACGGCCTTGCCCTGACGCTGACCCTGCACCTGGACAGCGACTGGCACTGTGGCACCGGCCTTGGTGTCCCCGGCGGAGTCGACAAAGTGATCAATACCGACCACGGCGGCCTGCCGTTCGTGCCCGGCAAGACCCTCACCGGGGTCTGGCGGGACGCCTGTGAGCTGGTCGCCGCCGCGCTCGACGGCTCGACCGACCCAGCCGGCGCAGCAGCCGGCGGATGGCATGCCTGGGTCGACGTCCTCTTCGGCAGCCAGCCGGTCCTCACCGACGCCGCCCAACCCGCACAGCAGGCGCCACGCCCGGCGGCGGTGTCGGTGCGCCCGGCACGCTATCCGGACGCGCTCGCCGCCGCGCTCCGGCCGACCGCGCGGCGCCCGCTGCGCGACGCGACCACCTTCGTCCGACCCGGAGTGAAGATCGATCCGCGCACCGGACGGGCCGCGGACGCGTTCCTCCGCTTCGAGCAGATGGCACGCTCCGGAGTACAGCTCACCGCGACCGCGACACTGGCCGGCTGGTCAGATGCAGGCGCGGGTACGGGGTTTGATGACGACGGCCGCCGAGCCGCCGCGGCGGTGCTGCTGCTCGGCGCGCGCCTGGTCGAGTCCATCGGCGGTAAGCGTCGGCGGGGCGCCGGCCGCTGCCGCCTGGAGGTGACCGAGGCAGCCGCCCCCGACCCGGGCGACTCGCCGCTACCGACACTCGACAGCCTGGTCAGCTGGCTGCGGGCCCGCAACGGCGTCGCCCCATCCATTCCGCCGGCCCTCGCGGAAGCGGCGACCGCGGCTGACCCCGTGCGTCCTGGCGAGACCGGCTGGGAGATCATCGACCTGCGGTTGCACCTCGACACACCGCTGGTCGTCCAGGACCGCACCGTCGGCAACGCCGTCCGATCCCTGACATTCGTGCCGGGCTCGCTGCTGCTGCCCGCCATCCTGCGGCGGCTGGGCGAACTGCCGGGCTGGGATCCGGCCGGACTCGCCCGTGCCGGCACTCTCCTTGTCACGAACGCGACCATCGAGGTGGACGGTGCGGCGGGCCGGCCGCTGCCGCGGACCTGGTTCCACCCGAAGGAGGACACCGACGCGGCTGTGAACCGGCTGGTCGACGATCCGCGGGAACCCGGCGCCGCGGCCAAGCCCTACAAGGACAGTTACGTCGGCGCGACACCCGCGATACCCGCGACGGACGACGCGGCCCCGGCCACGGTGGCCGTCCGCCGGCCGGAACGGACGATCCACACGCACAACGTCATCGACGATGCCCGGCAGCGGCCCACCTCCGCGCTGGTCGGCCTCTACACCTACCAGGCGCTTGCGGCCGGAACCGTACTGCGGGCGCAGGTCCGGGTACGCGCCGGGCTGCTACCTCAGGGCGCGGACGCCGCGCTGGCGGGTACCTGGGGGCTCGGCCGGTCGGCAAAGGACGACTACGGGCAGGTCAGCGTGACCGTCGACGGTCCGCCGAAACAGCTACCGGCGTCATCAGGGGTGCTGGCCGGGACGGACGACAAGCCGAAGATCACCGTATGGCTACTGTCGGACGTCCTGATCCGCGACCAGCGGCTGCGCCCGTCCACCGACCCCGTCGTGTTCGCGGAGCAACTCGGTGCTGCACTGGACGTGCAGCTCACCCCCGCGATCGGGAGCTCGGACGATTCGGACGGCCTGCTGCGGTGGGTGACCGCGACCCGGCGGGCCGAGTCGTGGCAACGCTCCTGGTGCCGGCCACGCCCGACTCTGCTGGGGCTCGCCGCGGGCAGCGTCCTGACCTTTACCGCCAACCGGCAGCCGTCCCCGGAGAACCTGGCCCGTGTACAGGCCGCCGGGATCGGTGAACGCACCGCCGAGGGATTCGGCCAGATCGCCGTCGACGACCCGCTGCTGGTGCTCCGGCCAGGCCGCCTTGACGATGGCACAGGGCGAGCCGACGAAGACGAAGCCGGGTCGGCGACGCCGTTCGTCCCGCCGAGGGAGAAGGTCGCCTACGCGATGGCGCAGGTCATCGAGCGGGAGGCGTGGCGGGCGCACATCCAGCGCGAGGCGGTCGCCGTCGCCGCCACCAGTGATGGACGCAGCAAGATCCTCGGTCTCGCGACCAACGGCAAGGACAGCGGGGTGAATCCGACCCAGCTCGGCGGGCTGCGCGACGTCCTGACCCGGTTGGAAGAAGACGACGAGATCGCCTACTGGCTGAACCGGCTGCCGGCCGACCCCTGGCCGGTTCAGGTCCGTACGAAAGTCACCCAGCTGCTCACGAAAAGATCCGAGGTGTGGCCGCATCTGCGCCTCGGCCCGGGATCCGACAAGAGCGTCGCGGACAAACTGATCATTACCGACGGCGGGGCCGACCGGCTGCGTGCCGACACAGAGCTGTGGGCCGAAGCCGTCCGCACGCTGGTCACGAACTGCCTGACCGCACACCGCCGGGCGCTGACCAACCATTCCGAGACCACTGCCGAGACCGCTGGGGACGTGACGAGATGAGCCTGCCAAGCGTGGACACACCAGTTCGGGTCGGAGCGGCACGGGCCGGGCGACCGATGGCGCGGCGCCTGCGGGTGCGCGGCTGGCTGCGGCTGGAGACCCCGCTGCACGTCGGCGGCCTCGGCGGCGACCCGTCAGTCGACCTGGCACTGGCGGTCGACGGACAGTCCCGTCTGTACGTGCCGGGCACGAGCCTCGCGGGAGCGCTGCGTGCCTTCGCCGCACGGTCGGTCACCGACGAGGATGTCCTCGACGGAATCTGGGGCAGCGTCCCGCAGAACGCCTCGGACGCCGGTTCGGCAAGCCGGATCATCATCCATGACAGCCTGGTCACCGCCGACACCGAGCCGGGTACGCCGTTGCCGCGGTCGCGGGTCGAGGCCCGCTCCGGCATCGGCATAGACCGGGTGTCGGGAACGGTCGCACACGGCTTCCTCTACGGCCGGGCAGTGATCCCCTGCGGCACCTACCTGCGCCTTGAGATCGACCTCGAATCCGGCGAACCGAACCGGGACGCCGACCCGGCGACGGCGATGCTCGGCACGCTGCTGCTCGCGCTGGCGGGCCGCGGTATCCGGCTCGGCGCGGCCCGGACCCGGGGTCTCGGCTCGGTCGTCCTCGAGGGAAAACCAGAGATCGTCGAGCAGCGGTTCGACAGCCTGGACGGGATTCTCGACGCGCTCGGCCTGGTGACGGCACCCGCGACCAGCCCGCTCACCCCGAAGAGCCTCGGTGGCACCGACCCGGACGCCGATCTGCTCAGGGTGGAGATCATCTGGCATCCGGCCTCGCCGGTGATGGTGCGCAGCGGGGTGGACGGATTCGCGATCAACGCGCTTCCCCTGGTCAGCGGGGTCGAGGGTAGCGATCAGTTCGCGCTCGTCCTGCCCGGAAGTTCGATCAAGGGTGCACTGCGATCGCACGCGGAGAGAATTGAGCGGACCGCCCGCGGCGTCGACGCCCCCCATCCGCTAGAAGCGCAGGCCGGACCTGCGAGATCGGCGCGGTTCCGGGCGCAGCTCGACCAGCTCGCCGCCGTCAACGCCCTGTTCGGCTCCGCCGGCAAGCCGGATAAGCCGGATAAGAGGAGTACCGATGATGGCGCGCCACACTGGGGAGTCGGAGCGCTCGGTGCCGACGACTGCTACTCCAAGCAGCCGATTCCCGGGCATGTGTGGCGTGCGTTGAACGGTGCCCACGTCGAAGGCACGGCGGAGACGCCCGCGGATCGTCCGACGCGATCGTCGGAGAAGGGCCGCGCCACGCTGCCGGAAAAGACCCGGGAACGGCTCAAACGGCTCGGGATGGATGAGGCCGAGCACGTCGCGATCGACAGGTGGACGGGGGGCGCCGCCCCCAAACGGCTCTTCAGCACGCTGGAACCGCATCACGTCGGGTGGCAACCACTGAAACTGGCCGTTGACCTGCGACGGTTGCGCCAGTTCGATCAGGACGGCCTGGACAAACCCGCTCTCGCGCTGCTGCTGCTCGTCCTTCGGGACCTCAGCGCCGGGCGGGTGCGGTTCGGGCACGGCGTCAACCGCGGCCACGGCGACATCACCGTGGAATCAATCAAAATCAACGGCTTTCCGGCGTCCACGAAAACCTACAAGGATCTTGACGAGCTGCTCGCGGAACCCGCCGTCGCCGAATGCGCCCAGAGCTGGCGAGACTACCTCGATCACAACCAGCTCGACCACAACCAGCTCGACCGCAACCAGGCGGACGGGAGCCGAGCATGACCGCCGACACGAGCACGACCCTCTACTCCGCCACGTCCGAGAAAGTCACGCTGGCGGACGCGATCCGCCTTACCGGCTTGGGTGCCGATCTCGGTGACGCGGTGGCGCTGCTGGCGAGTCCGAAGCGGTACACCGTGGCCCGGCTGTCCGGCGGCCGGCTCACCGACTCCGAGAAGACGGTCGAGCTTCCCGCCGCCGGGTCCGCGGCCGTGTTCGAAGCGCGGATCTTCAACCGGGACGCCGAGCTGCGCTGGCTGCACACGGGCAACGGCGTCGGCACCGCGGTCATCCTGGCGGAGTCCCCCGACCCGTGCGCCCGGCTCGCCGAGGCCCTCCCTCGGCTGGACGCCGTCGAGACGATCGAGAACAAGTACCTGCTGTGGGGTCGGCCGCTGCCAGCGGGCGACGATGGCCGCACCGGCACCGGCGGGCCACGGTGGGTCCGGCTGGCCGAGGCCCGGATCGGCCTGCTCGACGTGCCGCTACCGCGGGCGCCCCGGCCGGACGAGTGCGCCTACCTGCGGACCGTCGAGTACGTCACCACCGAGCCTGAGCACGGCAACGCCGGCGTCACCGAGGAGCGCCTGGTCGAGCTGTTCCTCGCGGTGCCCAGGCGGTCCGACGCCACCACCAACGCCGGCACCCAGTCCCGACCGCATGCGGAGGCGAGCAGATGAGCAGCCGTTTCGGCACGATCGCATGGAAGACGACCCCGGACGGCGCCCGCAAACTCGTCATCAACGAGGACGGCGCGGGAGAGCGGCGCTTCGAACGCCGCTTCCTGGACGAGATGTTGGCCGGGCTGAGCGATGACGATCTCGCCGACCGGTCCGTCGAGTTCGACTGGGCCGGCGGGCGGGCCAAGCGCATCCGCGACAAGGGCACCGCGCCTACAGCGCAAACCCTGCCCCCGGGCGCCGCGACGACCACCCCGCCGGAAGCTGCGCGGTCCACCCAAACGCCCGCGCGAACCGCGTCCCGCCAGCCACCGCGACACATGGCACCGGCGCGATCGGCCAGACAGGCGACCACCGCCGAGCGCCAGTCGGCTCCGCCGTACCGCGCTCCGGATCCGCAGAACGCGTTCATCAATCCCTACGGGTTCGTTCCGGCACCGCAACGTGACGTGTCGAACCAGACCTCTCTGGGCGACGTGGGCCACGACCCGACGGATCGCGAGCGTCTGCCCGGCCACGATCGACTCCGGACGAACCGCTGGTCGGGCACGATCGGCGTCACCCTCACCGTCGCCACACCCCTGCTGCTCCTGGACACCGCCCGGGGCAGGCGCGACAGGGACAACGACGCCGAACACTTGATCTATGACGTGCTCGAGCGGCCGGTTACCACCGTGCGCCGCCCGCATCTGCCGCCGACGGCCGTCAAGGGCATGCTGCGCAGCGCCTACGAGGCGGTCACGAACTCACGTTTCGGTGTCTTCACCGGCCACGACTCCCGGCTGGGCTACCGGATGGCGGCCCGCGACGGGCTCGCCTCGATCCCCGCGCGGGTGGTCGGCGACGGCGATACCGCCAAGATCGAACTACTGCCCGGGACGACGCCCGCGGGCCACCAGGGCCGGCACGGTTCGCCGATGCACGCGGCCTGGCTGCCGGCCTACTGGACACCGGAGGGGTCGAAACACGTCCGCTCCGACCAGAGTGATTTCAACATCATAATGCCGGACGGCGCACGGCCGGAGCACGGCGCGGCGGTGCGGGCACGCATCCAGCTCGTCCAGCATCACCGGTGGGACCGCCGCTCGGCTACGCATACACCAGACTTCCAGCTGTGGTGGGTGCGTTCACTTGCCGAACCCGGCCAGGAACCACCTCGTGCGCCATTGCGGACGTCCCGACAAAACGGGGCGTCATGGTATGAGCCGATCGGCCCGGAGAAGGTCGTCGACGGCTGGGTGTGCGTGACAAACCGGAACATCGACCGCAAACACGACGAGCGGGTCTTCTTCTACGACTCCGACGACGACCTGCGGGAGACGTTCGAACTGAATAAAGGTTTGCGGCGTATCTGGCACGACATCATCCACGGTTACAAGAACGCGCACCGGCCCGGTGAGCTGAAGGACCCGGACCCAGAAAATCTGGAGAAGAAGGTATCAAGTCGTCATCTGCTTCTGCCGGCCGACGTGGAACCGGATAAACTTACCGACGGCGATCTCCTATATGTCCGGCTGGATGCCCGCGGTGAGATCGACAGTCTGTATCCGGTGACGATCGCACGAGAGTTGTTCAGCGTCGCGCCGATCGACCTGCTCGATCGCTCGCTGCTGCCCGCGGACTCGATCAGCGAGCTGTCCCCGGCGGATCGGGTGTTCGGCTGGGTCCGTACCGAGGACCGCGACAGCAGCGAGGGGGGTGACCCGGCCGGCGCCTGGCGGGGCAGCCTGCGGATCGGACCGGTCGTCTGCGGCCAGTCGTCGGATTCGGCCGTAGAACGCTTCGAAGGCCGTGGCTTGCCGCTGGCGATCCTCGGTCAGCCCAAGCCTGGCCAGGGCCGCTTCTACCTGGGCGCGAAACAGACAGGCCATCCCGTGCCGCTGCGGGCCGGACTGCCCAAGGCGGCCTGGTTCGACTCCGCCGGGCAGATGCTTCGCGGGCGAAAGGTCTACCCGCATCACGCCGGCCTACCTGAGGGTTACTGGAAGAACCCGACGACCGATCGCACCCAGAAACTGGACGGCGGGCGTTACCAGGAATACCGCCGGCCACGGAAATCAACCGTGCTTCTGGACCCTCGCGCGAACCCGTTGAACAGCGATGGAACCGCCTTTGCCACGCAGCACTCAGGCGGGAAGAACGACGAGAACCGCGACGACCAGAACCGATCGGTGAACGGCTGGGTCCGCCCCGGGAC
>NZ_CAUVXI010000127.1:0-2516 GCF_963555845.1 Protofrankia sp. Cas8
TTACGGCTCCGGTCCGCCGTTCTCTGTGTAGCCGCACGACGGTGCCGATGATCCGCGTGTTCTGTTCGCCGGTGTTCCCACGGCAGCCGTGCCGGTCGCCGGCCTGCGATCACGGACTCCTACGAACGGTGACCGAATCTCGCGAGGACACCGCGCCTCTTCACATCCAAAGGGCTCGCGAACTGTTGGAGTTCGAGCCAGCCGAGGCGGCTTTGATAAAATACCGCTCCCATGGGCGACGTAGAGCTACTCGATCAGGTCCGTCGATTGCGCAGTGAGGGGAAGCCTCCGAAGGCGATCGCCCGCGCCCTTGGCGTGCCGCCCTCGGTCGTCGCCTCCCTGGTACGAGTCGTCGCCGCGGAGCGGGACGCCGTAGCGGGTGAGCCGGAAGTCGCTGGTTGCTGGATCAACGTGGGCTGGAGTCTGGGACTCGCTGTTGACCAGTCACGCGGCTGGGTGGACGAAGATGAAGCAGCGTCGGAGGACGCCATAGGCGGGTTGGTCAGTGTGCTGGTCGCCCGCAGGCACCGTTGGGACAAGGTATCGGTGTGCGGCTACCTGGTTGACGCCTACTGCCTGGGCGTCAAGAACGTCCGTGGCCCCGACATCAAGAACGAACTGGATCTGCGGCGGTTCCTGCCGGACTACTTCTCCACCTACCCGCACGGATGGCAGGACGCGCCGATCGAGCTCGCTCGGCACATTGTGTTCGGCGCCGTCGAGTACGCCCGCGGCCTCGGTTTCGAACCCCACGTCGACTTCACCCAGGCGGCCGACCACCTCGGTACGTGGCAAGGGCCGTCAGTCATCACCTTCGGTAAGGACGGTAAGCCGTTCTTCATTTCGGGCCCGCACGATAACCCTCGCGAGGTCATCAGGACTCTGGAACGCACAGTCGGCCCGCCGCCCAACTTCCACTTCCTGGCCCCGCAGGCAGCGCCACCCACCTTTGCCGATGATGATTACTTTCTGTAATTAGTCGGAGCTTCTGGCCGTTCAGGCCGGACCCGCACCCACGAAGTTCCGGGACCATCTACTCGGATGCTGCCAGTCTCACGGGCCAAAATCTGCCGGATCCGCCCGCATTACCGGAGTCGACCGGTAACGTCCTGGCTGTCGGACTGTGACGGTCCGGGAGGTTCGAGCCGGGTGAAGAGGGGTTCCGAGTGGAGAGCGTGCAGGCCACCGAGTTCGGGCCGTTGGCGGCGCTGGCCGGGGAGTGGGAGGGCGACGAGGGTCTGGACGTGGCCTTCTCGAACGCCGAGGGCCGCATCGTCGAGACACCGTTCCGCGAGCGCATGTCGCTCAAGCCGTTCGGCCCGGTGGAGAACGGCCCACAGGTGCTGTACGGCCTGGACTACCGCACCGCCGCGTGGCGCATCGGCGAGGAGAACCCGTTCCACACCGAGCTCGGCTACTGGCTGTGGGATGCCGTTGCCGGCCAGGTGATGCGGTGCTTCACCGTGCCCCGCGGCCAGAGCGTGCTGGCCGGCGGCACCGCGGCGCCGGATGCGACCACCTTCACCATGCGGGCGGAGGTGGAGTCGGAGACCTACGGCATTCTGTCCAACCTCTACCTGGCGAAGGCCGCCCGCACGACCGGCTTTGAGGTCACGGTGACGGTGCAGGCCGACGGTGTCTTCGCCTACAGCGAGAAGACGTTGATCACACATGCCCGGTGGGATGGCGTGGTCGAGCACACCGATCGCAACGTGCTGCGCCGCATCGCAGGCTGACCGGGAATCGCAGACTGTTTTCGTATTGTTGATCATATTGCTCGGGCTGTATGATCGGATATATGAAGACGATGATCGATCTTGACGACGAGGCGCTGGCGTTGGCGGCCAAGGAGCTGGGCACCACGACGAAGAAGGACACCGTCAACGCCGCGCTCGAGTTCGTGGCCAATCGTCGCCGTCGTATCGAACAGTTGCTTGATGACCCGTACGCCCTCGGTGTCGGTCCGGACATCGCCGATCAGGAGATCATGCGCCAGGCTCGTCGGTGACCGTCCCGGTCGGTCCCGGCCAGCTCTATCTGATCGACACCTCGGCGCACGCGCGGGTCGGTCATCTGGCCATCCGCAATGTCATCGCCGGGCTCATCGCGGATCGGGCCGCGGCCACCTGCGTGACGGTCGACCTGGAAGCCGGCTACTCCGGTCGTGATCTTACCGACATCCGCACGATCGCCGAGCGCCGCCGAACCCTCTACGTGACGTTACCGGTCAGCGAGGTCATCGCCGACCGGGCGCGTGATGTCCAGATCCGGATGGCCGCCCGAGGCCACCACCGCGCCGCCGGAGTCATCGACCTGATTACCGCCGCCGTGGCCGAACACCACGGCGCGGTAATCCTGCATTACGATGCAGACTTCGAACACATTGCCGCCACGACCGGACAGCCACACGTCTGGATCGCTCCCCGTGGCGCCATCGCCTGACACCTGGCCTGTGATTGAACCGCGGTCGGTAGTCCGGTTCTGCAGGCCCGGCCGGGCGGCGGCTGTACGGGGGG
>NZ_CAUVXI010000127.1:3087-16160 GCF_963555845.1 Protofrankia sp. Cas8
AGCGGGCGGGTCAGCGGGCGGGAAAAACGCCGCGCAGGGCGCGGTGAACCTCGCCGAAGGCTGCCCCTATACTCCCGCTGGGAAATCTGATCTCCTGAATTCCGGCGAGGTTGGAAAATTCCTCAACGCCTTCTTCCCGGACGATGATCGCTTTTTCAAAGCCCAGCCTGCCCTGGAACAGCCCGGTCTCGTGTACCACGTTCTGGCGCGACCGGACGGTGCCGAGCTTCGTCTCGTCATCAGCGGTGTGGACGAGTAACGCGAAGTCCACCTGTTGAAGCATCTCCCATACGACGTCTGCTGCCGAGCGGCCGTAACGGAATTCGCTCTCGAAGGTCACCACCCGGTAACCGAACTCGGCCAGGTAGTCCTTGAGTATGCGCCACATCTCGTTCGGCCCGCCGTGTCCAATGAAAATCGTCGGATGTGTCGTGCCGCCCGCCCATCCTTCGTCAGCCGCCTCGGGCTGGCGCGCACGTGGTACCACCGAAGTCGAATCGCCGATCACGTCGAGAATCGTACGGGACATCCGTTCGTCCGGTAAATCGACTACCAGCGTCGCCCGCGGCGGGCGGAAGCGGTAGTCGAAGGAAAAATCGAAGACCTCACGCCGGGGCCCGCTAAGGATGATCTTGCCATGTTCGGACTGCTCGGGGTCATACCTGCTGAACCACTCCGGCCGGAACACCAGCGCATTCCCGTCGGGCGTGGCCAGGCGACGGGCGACGGGCCGGGCGGGCATCCCCGATGGATACAACTCCAGCGCGACGACGGAGATCTCAACGTCATCGTGGCCACGGCCGTGGCCGTCATCCCACGCGTCTTTCACGAACTCGTACCACATGTCATAGGCGCTCACGAGCTGAGCGTCCGGCACTCGGACAGCCATGCTGACTGTAGCCTTCGGCATTCCCAGCCACGTCCTTTCCCATTGACACCGGCCAGATTACTCCGCCGTACCTGGGCAGGTGCACGCCGTATGCGACGGGTATAAGCGGTGGACCGCGGTGGACGTTCGTCCGGTGCACGTTGATCCGATGGATGCCGATCAAGCGGCTGCTGGATCGGCCGGGTGCTGGTCAGGTGCTGACGAACAGGTGAAGATGAGGGGGTGGTCAGGCCAGGGGAGACCCAGTGGATCGGCGCTCGTGCCCAGAACGGTTTGAAGATCATGAAATTGTCCGAGGTCAGCGAGCCAGCGCTGGAGGCCTTCTACGCAGAGGTGCTGACACCGGCCTTCCCACCGGATGAACTCATTACCTGGGACGAGCTGCGTGAGGCCGCTGCCGGCGATTTGGGTCCCGGCGCGCTGGTCTTCGACGGCGAGACCCCGCTGGGGGGAATGCTGGGCGAGATCTATCCCCGATCAGGGGTACTCCTGCTCAGCTATATCGCGGTGCGGCCCGAGGCGCGTGGCCGGGGCATCGGTCAGACCCTACTCACCGACGTCATCCCCCGATGGCGGGCAGCCATCGGGCCGTCTCTGGTGATCGCCGAGATCGAGGATCCGCGTTTTCACCAGCCGAATGTCTACGGCGACCCCGACGCGCGGCTCAGGCTGTACCACCGGACGGGCTCCACGCTTGTCCCCATGCCGTTCTTTCAGCCGTCCCTGCGGCCTGGCGTGCCACGGGTCTTCGACATGCTGCTGATCTGCCTCGGCGAGACCGCGCAGACCGTGTCGGCAAAGATCGTGAGCGTTTTCCTCGACGAGTACTTCGAGCTGTGCGAGGGGAGCGAGGTGCTCACCGCCGACCCTGACTACCAGGTGCTACGGCAGTTCTGCCAGCGGGGCGATGACGGCAGGCTCCCGTTGTGGCCGCTTGATCGTGTGGCGGAGATACCGAGGTTCATCGAGGTCAGCAGGTGACCGGAGCACTGCGAACCGCACTCGCCAGGGGGGATGGCGCGGCCGTCGACACGCTGATGAACACCGACCACGCGCTTGCGGTGCTGCTCGCGGAGGCGGTCGGTGCGTGTCCCGAAGCCGTCGCGGTGGTCGCGGTGGTCGAACGCGCCTGGCTCGACACCGTTGCCGTGGTGGTGGCCGACCCGGATCCACCGGTTCGGGTCGCCCTGCTCGGCGCGGTCCTCAGACTGATGCGGGAGGACGGCCAACTCGATGACGCCGCCGCCACGGCCGACAGTGCCACCGCGAGATCGCCAGAGCCAGAGCCAGAGCCATCGCGAGCGGGCTTCTTTCTGCCGCCGGATGACCGCTGGGCGGGATGGTGGAACGTTGACGTCCCGTCCTGGCCAGCCGGTTGGGTGCCCACAGCCGAACAGGTGCGTCATGCGGTGCGTCGCCTTGCGCTGAACCAGCGGACGCTGCTCATTCTTCGGGACGCGGCAAAGCTGTCGGCGACCGAGGCCGCTCCCATCACGGGTACGGAACCCGATGACCAGGGCAGACTTCTCGACAGCGCCCGGGAGGCCTACGTCGCTTACCTCGATGAAGAGTGCAGGGCCGTCGATTCCGGGGCTGAGCGCCGATGAGGGCGAGGGACGTCAGCTGTGAGGTCATTTTCGATCTGGTGGGCGCCTGGTACGACGCAGAGCTGACCGACAGTGATCAGAATGCGTTCGAACAGCATCTGCTTTTCTGCCCGCCGTGTCTTGCCTACAGTGACCGGGTGCGACGATCGTTGGCGGCGTTGACGGCGGCGGCCACCGTGGTGGTTCCCGCGGGGCTGGCGGACAGGCTAGCCGCAGCGGTCGAACGGGTTCGTGATACGTGACGATGAGCTACTACAAGTTCCTCCGTCCGGCGGGGACGGGCCCGTTCACCGGCTATGACTGGGGGACGGTGCCGGGAACCTGGGTTGACGCCGAGGTCAATGCCGGAGCCGGAGATGTGGTGCCGTGCAGGGACGGTATCCACGCCTGCCGGGTCGAGGACCTGCCCTACTGGCTCACCGAGGAACTCTGGCGGATAGACCTCGACGGCCCGCTCGTCATCCACGAGAACAAGGTCGTGGCCAGACGCGGTCGGCTCGGCACGCGGGTCGAGCAATGGACGCGGGCGGCTGCCCGGGAATTCAGTGTCGCCTGCGTCTGCCGGGTCGCCTACCATGCGGCGGCCGAACTGCGCGGCGCCGGCCTGGCCGCGCTTGCCGAGAGCATCGAGGCCGCGGCGGCAGCTTTTGGCCAGAACGGAATCGGCCAGAAGGGAAAGGGTGACACGCTCGACGAGCATGCTCGCGCGGGCATCGAGGCAGCTGTGCAGGATCCCGGTTCCACGGCCAACCTGTTGTCGGCATACGTGATCGACGCGCTTGAATCGCTCGACGTCGACCCTCCCGCGGCACTCGCCTACATCGCGGCACGCGCCGCCAACCAGCGCAGCGCCATCCTCGGCGACGCAGCCCACCTCGACGCAGCCCACCTCGACGCCGTCCACCTCGATGACCCCTACCTCGATGAACGCCGCTGGCAGGCGTCGTGGCTCGCGACCCGGCTCGGACTACCCACCCCAGCCGGTTCGTCGGCGCCGTGACGCAGCCGCTATCCGGAGGCAAGGGACTCGACATCGGCGTCCGACGGTGGCTCGTCCTCGTCGAAGACGCTCCAGTCGTCCATGAAGGCGGAGTCCGCTGACCTCAACTCGGCGGGTTCCGGCCCGCGCGGGAACAACCAGACGCGTAGGGCGCGTATGTCCGAACGGTCGAACATTCGGTGGACATCATCTGTGCCGGTTCGCTCACCACCCGAAAGCTGACTGCCGGTCAGCTCGGCCCGTCGCTTTGCCTCATCGACACCGGAGCGATTGAAGATCTCGCACAGGCGACTTACCGTCCGGATCGTCATCTCCTCGTAGAAAACGAGGTTGTAATTGTCCGGAGGGTGCGGGACACCCATGAACCGATAGGCGTGGACGACAGCACGATGGTAGTCGGCGAATGCCTCGTCGGTCTTCCCTGATGCCCAGTACACATCCGCCCGCACACGGAAGAGGTTCGCGATCAACTCCTCGTCCCAGTCATCTGTTTGCGCGGCGAGCCGTTTCAGGCGTTGCGCCGCGGCGGTGATACGGGTGACCGCCTCCTCCAGAGCCTCCCGTTCCAGCGCGAGGTCCGCGGTTTCGAAGAGCAACCAGGCGACGCTCCAGTCGTCCGCGAGTTCCTCAAAAACAGCCAGCGCCTCTTTGTAGTAACGGTTCGCGGCCAGGTCTGCCGGGTCACGGAATCGCCTGGTGTGCGCGAGAAATATCCTGATCAGGCCATTGACTCGCAGCAGCTCCCGTTCTTCTTCCGCAGTGGCGTCAACACGCGCGCCACGGCCCAGCCCGCAAAGGCGTTGGACGAGGAGAAGCCGGTTACGGATGTCGTTCCAGGGAGCGTCGGTCTTGAGGTACCCGGGCGGATAATGGTCCAGCACAAAGCCCAGCGCTTCGCCCAACTGATCGTCCGGGTTACGCTGGGTTGCGGTCGCGACGGAGCCGACGTTCCCGGCGAGCGAGTCCTCCTGGTGCCAGGTACGTTCCCAGTCCTCCAGCAGCTGCCGGTTGTAGTCGAACGGGCAGTAGCACCCCCACCACCAGAAAGCTTCCAGGAACACGAGCGCGAAACGTGCCCGGGTGATCGTGCGGTTCCGGGACACCCGCCGGGCGTGGAACAACCACTCCCGCTTGTAGGCCTGCCAGCGGGGGTGTTCGTAGCGATACCAGGAGCTGTAGGTGCCGGTGGTTTCGTCCTCCCATTCCGACACGAGGCGGAAGTAATGTTGGGCGGCCTGCTGGTGCAGGTCCTGCCAGATGCGGGGGTGCATTGTCCGCAGTTCGCGGCTCAGGGAAAGCCGGATGAACTCGTGCAGGCGGAAACGGTCGGACGGTTCGTCGGCGACCGCGACCAGCTGTTCGGCGATGCCGTATCCTTTGAGCGTCTGAATGACGGTTCCCACATCGGGATACCCGTCGTCGCCTTCTGCCAGCAGTTCGGCGAGTAGCGGCTCGTCGAAGGTGTTCACCACAGCGCAGGCATGGACGGCCTTCGACAGCCGGGTGTCCCGGACGGCGTCGATGATCAGTCGGACGAGGCCGGCCCATTTCTCCCACGGATCGTCCGGTAGCCGCTGAAGAGTTCGCCGCAGGTCCGACGCCTCCAGTTTGTCCGGACCCGTCTCGCTGACCAGCTTCGCCGCCAGCGACAGGCCACCGGGATGTCCCGCCGTGAAATCGTGGACGACATCGGCGACACCTGGCCGCAGTGCACCGTCAAAGGTCTGGTCGAGGTAGAGGACGACTTCGTCGCGAGACAGATAGGGCAGCGCCCGGACGTACCAGCGATCCGATCCGGTCGAGAACGTGTGCGGTGAGGGCACCCGGGCGATGACGACCAGAGTGTTGGTCAGGCGCAGCGCCATACGCGCCAGCCAGTGACCCATCTCGTCGTCGACGATACGTTCGAACGAATCCATGGTGATCAGGATGTGCCGACGCCGGCTCCACTCCGCCCAGCCGCTGACGAAAGCGTCGTCAATGGCCGACTGCGACTGGCGGATCCGAGCCTTCACCGTTTCCTGGTCGTCGCTCTCGGGGGTGTCGCGCACACCCGTTTCGGTCTTCGGTGCACCGCCGAGCAGCCGGGCCTCACGCTCGCACAGCTGGCGGAAACCAGCGAACTCCCGAGCTCGGGTACGATCGGTCACCCGAAGCATCAGCTCTCGTGTTCGCGCGAATGTCTCCCACAGGACGGGGGTGGAGGCGCGGGGGCCGTAGGCGTCCCGGAATCCTTCCCGCCGGAACGCGGACATGTCCTCGTTGAAGATGTATACCCGGTTGGCGCCTTCAACCCGACTGACCAGCTGTCGGATCAGCATGGACTTACCCAGGCCGTGAACACCGACAAGGTCGATCACCGACCCTTCGCCCCGGATGAAGAGCAGGCGTAACGCCTCTGTCAACTCGGCTTCCCGGCCGACGAAAAGATCCATACCGTCCCCTCGGGTAGCAGTGGGTCGGGCTTCAGGATCTCATCACCCGAGATGCGGCACCATGCCGAAGTAGCTGTCGCGCTATCGTGCTGGCGCTGAGACGGTATAGCGCCGCAGCGCTCACGGGGGGCCAAACCTGGAACTGTCTGACAGGAGAGCATGGTGTCCACGATGCCAACCGGCAGTGGTGATCCGTCCGATTTCGCGGCGGCGTTTCAGGCTGTCGTCGACAACGTCGAGCTGGTGGTGCGGGGCAAGACCGAGGCGGTTTCGCTGGCGCTGACCTGCCTGTTCGCCGGCGGGCATCTGCTCATCGAGGATGTTCCGGGGCTGGGCAAGACCTCGTTGGCCCGCTGCATCGCGGCGTCGTTGGAGGCGTCCTGTCACCGCATCCAGTTCACCCCGGATCTGCTGCCGTCCGATGTCACCGGGGTGACCGTCTACCACCAGGGGACCGCTCAGTTCGGGTTTCATCCCGGGCCGGTGTTCGCCCATGTGGTGGTGGCCGATGAGGTGAACCGGGCGTCACCCAAGACACAGTCGGCGTTGCTGGAGGTCATGGAAGAGGGGCGGGTCACGGTCGACGGCCAGCCCCATGCGGTGCCGCGACCCTTCTTCGTCGTGGCGACCCAGAACCCGGTCGACATGGACGGCACCTATGCGCTGCCCGAGGCGCAGCTGGACCGGTTCCTGATGCGGGTTCGGATGGGCTACCCCGACCGTGAGTCCGAGGTGGCGATTCTACGTAACCGTCAGTCGGGCATCCGGGTGGAGGATCTGCGCCCGGTGCTGTCCACCGACGAGGTATTGGCGCTGGTCGCGCAGGGTGCGCGCACCCATGTCGCGGACACCGTGCACGAATATGTCGTCGACGTGGTCGCGGCAACCCGGACGATGCCGCGGCTACGGCTGGGCGCCAGCCCGCGCGGCAGCATCGCTCTGCTGCGCGCGTCCCAGGTCCGGGCGGCCGCGGCTGGACGGGATTTCGTCACCCCGGACGACGTCAAGGCGCTTGCCGTGCCCGTGCTCGCGCACCGGATGCTGGTGGCGGCCGACGCGGAACTGCGCGGCTTCACCGGCGAGGACGCGGTCGGTGAGGTGCTCGGGTCCGTGCCGGTACCCCGGTCGCTGGCCGGGGTGTAACCGGCCGTGGCACCTGCCCGGCGCCACCCGGGCGCGGCGCTTGGCATCGTCACCCCGACCGGGTGGGGGGTGGCCGGCGCCGCGGTCGTGCTGGCGGTGATCTCGGGTGTGCTGCGGTTCGCCGAACTGTCGGTGCTGGCGGTGGGGTGTGTCGCCGCGTTGCTGGCGGCGGCGGTCGCGGTCGCTTACCGTCCGCGGCTGAGCGCGGAGATCGAGGTTCTTCCGGCCCGGGTCCGTCGTGGCGAGGCGGCGATGGCGAGCGTGACGATCAGGAATATCGCCGACCGGCGGAGCGGGGTCCTGCAGATCATCCTGCCGCACGGTGAGACCGCGACCGAAACCCCCCTGCGCTCGCTGGGTGGATCGACGCGGCGCACGATCGCGGTGCCGCTGCCGACCGCGCGTCGGGGAGTGCTGCGGGTCGGCCCGGTGCACGTCCGCAGGTCCGACCCGTTCGGCCTGCTGGCACGCTCGCAGCAGGTCGGGGAAGCGGCTGTGGTCCACGTCCACCCGGTGGTGCATCCGCTGACGCCGCTGGCGTCCGCCCGGTCCAGCAGCCCCGACGGACTGTCCGTGGACAGCCGGACCGAAGGTGGCGTGACCTTCCACGCGCTGCGGGAATACGTGCCCGGTGACGATCCCCGGCATGTGCACTGGCGGTCCAGCGCCCGGGCGGGGACGTTGCTGGTGCGCCGGCATGTCGATCCGAGCGAGCCGGTCACGACCGTTCTGCTGGACACCCGGGCGTACGCCTATCCGTCCGGTGCGGCCGGTGACGGCGCGTTCGACGCCGCGGTGGATGTCGCCGCGTCCGTGCTGTTCGCCTCGGCCCGGCGCCGGTTTCCGGTCCGGTTACGGACCACGGGGGATGTTCGGGTGGCGGGCCGGGGCGGGCGCGGTGACGACCAGGTCGTCCTGGATGCGCTCGCCCGGGTGGAACGCGACGCCGGCACTCTCGACGCGGCCGGTTTCGGTTCCGGTGCCGGTGCCGGTGCCGGTGCCGGTCTCGGTGTCGCGGCATACCCGGATGACGCGCTGACGGCGGCCGTCCGGGGGCTCGGCCGCGGCGGAGTCGGCACACTGACCCTGGTCACCGGCGGAGTCGACGTCGGGCAGGCGGCGGCGGTCGCCCCGGCCGTCAGCCGGTTCGAGCACGTAATCGTGGTCCGGGTCGGTGGTACGGGGGTCGACTCCGACTCCGCCGATTCGACCCGGGCACCGGCTGCCGCAGGTGGTGGACGGCTGCATGTGCTGGACGTCGCCGACGCCGCCGCGTTGGTGTCGGTGTGGCCGGCGACATCCGCCGGGAGGATGCGGTGACGGCCCCGGCGACGGCGTCGGTGACGGCGTCGCTGCCCCGGGTAGGGAGCTTCGTCGCGGTCACGCTGGCGGCCGGGCTTGCCGGCGGCGCATTCCATCGGGCGTTCGCCGTGGGCGCGCTCGCCGGCCCGGTCGCGGTGGCCGCGGTCGTACCCGTGCTCGCGGTGGCGGCGTTCGCAGGTGTGGCCCGCCGTCGCCGGGTGCCGTTACTGCTGTCCGTGCTGGCATGGGCCGGGCTGTGGCTGGCCGTGGTGGCGTTGACCCTGTTCCGGCACGGTTCGCCGGACGTGCCCGCTGTGCTGCCCGCCGTCGGCGACGGACTGCTCAACGGCTGGGCCCGACTGCTGGAGGTGACGCTGCCGGCGCCGGACTCCCCGGATCTGCTGGTGGTGCCCCAAGCGCTGACGTGGCTCGCGGCCGGTGCCGGTGCGGAACTGGTGGCCAGGACGCGGACGACGCTGCTGCCGATCGTCCCGGCGGTCGTGGTCTTCGCGGTCGGAGTGACACTGACCGTGCCCGGACCGGGCTCGAACCTCCCTGTCGCGGCCGGTCTGGTGGTGGCCGCCGGACTGCTCGCGTTGTACCGCCACGCCGAAGCGCGGCCGTCGACAACCGCTGGCAGGCGCGCTGGCAGTCGCGCCGGCAGTCGCGGTGGCAGCCGCGCCAGGCCAGGATCAGCGCCGGTGTCGGGATCGTTTCCGGGTCGGGCGGTGATCGGGCTGTCGGTGGCGGTGCTCGTCGCCGCGGCCGCCGTCCTCGTCGGTCCCCGCCTGCCACCGGTGCGCGGCCGCGGCCCGTACGACGTGCGTGCCGAACGCGCGGTGTCGCTGTACCCGAGGGCCACGGTCAGTCCATTGGATGAGGTCGCGGCCTGGCTCGGCAGTCCAGGCCAGCGGCTGTTCACCGTGCGTACGTCACCGTCACCGTCACCGCCCGTGTCGGCCTCGGCCTCGGCGTCGGTGTCGGTGTCGGTGTCGGCGAACATCCAGCTGGCTGTACTCGACCGTTTCAACGGCCAGACCTGGACGTCTTCAGCCCGTTTCTCCCCGGCCGGACGCCGGATTCCGGCGGTGTCCGGGGAGCCGGCGCGTACCGGAGAGATACGACAGGACGTGGAAATCGACGGTCTGGACGGCGTCCTGCTGCCGGCCATGGACCGTCCGGTCCGGCTTGACGGGACGGGTCTGGCCGTCGATGTCGGCAGCGGCGCCCTGCTCAGTACCGTCCCGCTGCATCCCGGCCGCCGGTACACGGTGACGTCGGTGCCGCAGGCCATCCCGGACCAGGCGGTACTCGCCTCCCTGCGGCCGGCCACCGGAGCCGACGCCGACGCGGCTCGTTACCTGCCGCCGGGCCTGCCTGACCTGGTGCGCGACGCGGCCCGGGAGGCGTCCACCGGGGCGGGTACCCCGTTCCAGCAGGCATATGCGCTGGAGCAGTACCTGCGCACCAACTTCACCTACGACCGGACCGCGCCCGCCGGCCACACCTACGGACACCTGAGCTACTTCCTGACCAAGAACAGCGGGACCGGCACGTCCGAGCAGTTCGCGACGGTGTTCGCGGTGGCCGCCCGGACACTGGGCCTGCCCAGCCGGGTCGTGGTCGGGTTCACCCTGCCCGGTGGGCCGGCGAGCACGGCTACCGACACATTGGACGTGCACACCGGCGACGTGCTGGTCTGGCCGGAGATCGACTTCGCGGGTGTGGGCTGGCTGCCGTTCTACCCGACGCCCAAGCAGGGGCAGAGCAGCGGTGGCAAGGTCGCGTCGTCGGCGCAGGGGGAGTCCACCGACCGGGAGCAGCGGGTCGGTGCCGCGGCAGCCGCGCCCGTGCAGCATCCGACGTCACTACCACCGGCCCCGCCACCTGATCATCACACTCCGTTGTCGGTGTATGCGGGTTTGGCCTTCGGCGGTGTCGTGATCGTTGTCGTCGTCGGCTACCTGGCGGTCGCCGTGGGGGCTCCGGTGGCGCGCCGCCGCCGCCGGCGGCGACGGTCGGCGCGCACCTCCCGGGAGCGGGTGGTCGGCGCCTGGCACAGCACGGTCGACGTGCTGGCGGGCGCAGGCATCGCCATCCCGGCCGCGTCGACCCCGGTCGAGACGGTCAGGCTCGCGCCAGCCGCGATCGGGGACAGCGGCCGGGCGTCGCTGCTGACGCTCGCGAACCTTGCCACCACGGCTCTCTTCGCCGCGGATGGAAGCACCACCGTCGAGGCGGACGCGGCATGGTTCCACGAGAAATACCTGCGCACCCGGCTGCGGCGGGCCGTGCCGGCACAGCGGCGGATGATGGGACGGCTCGCGCCCAGCCGGGTCGTCCGAGGCGGGAGACATCGATGATTCCCGGTTACCAGTCTTTCACGGCGATCGCGCAGGGCGGGTTCAGTACCGTCTACTCCGCCTATCAGGTCGGTCTGGACCGCACTGTCGCCATAAAGGTGATCAATGCTGATCTTCGGGACTCCGCCGCGGAACGACGGTTCACCAGAGAATGCCGGGCAACCGGGCGCCTCACCGGCCATCCGCACATCATCACGATTTTTCAGACCGGCTCGACCCGGGAGCGGCGTCCGTTCATCGCCATGCAGTATCTGGCCCGCGGCTCGGTTTCCGACCGGCTCCAGCAGGCCGGGCCGATACCGGTACACGAAACCCTTCTCATCGGCGCGAAAATCGCCGGGGCAATGCACGCCGCGCACGGTGCCGGAATCATCCACCGCGATGTCAAACCCGGCAACATTCTGCTCAGTGACACCGATGAACCGGTCCTCAGCGATTTCGGTATCGCCAGCCTGACGGGTATGGAGGGCTCAACGAGCCAGGAGGCCTTCACCCCGTCCTATACCGCCCCGGAAATCCTGCAAGGGGAGGAACCGTCGGTCGCAACCGACGTCTACGCGCTGGGCGCTACCTTGTTCACCATGTTGGCGGGGTCGCCGCCGTTCGGTTACCGCCGGGGCGACAACCCTGCCAGTATCGTGCTACGGGCACTGACCCAGGACGTTCCCGCGCTGCCCCGTGGTGACGTGCCCGAATCCGTGGAGAACCTGCTGCGGACGGCGCTCGCGCGCGACCCGGCGCAGCGCCCGGCCACCGCCGACGCCTTCGCCGCCGACCTCCGCCAGCTTTATGAACGCCTCGGCCACACCGTCCCGCGCATACCACCGGAACCGGTCGGCACGCCAGCGGATGCCACCGCTACGCCCGAGGACCGGGACCGGCCGCCATCCCAAGCCGCACCGGCGGACCATTCGCCAGCAGGCCCCGTCATCGACCCCGATGGTGACCGCCCCGAGAGCGATCCAATGCAGGAGCCCACCGCGGTCCGGCCGGGCCGCCCGGCACCTCCGAAGCCTGCCGCAGAGCCGTCGGACGAGACCCGTGCGTCGAAGCGGCGGCGGATTCTGCGGATGACCGGGGCGGCCGCCAGTGTGATCATCGTGTTACTTGTGGTGATAGCCGTTCGCGCTCCGCAGCGGCCTAACCCGACGCCGTCTCCGTCCCCCACGGCGGTGTCCACGCCAGCGCCGATCACGTCCGCTGACCTTCAGGCCGTCCGGCCGAGCACTCCAGATGTCACCGACATGGGCACGGTCGTCACACTGAGATGGCGAAACGGGTCGCGGCCCGCCAATCTGGTGGTGCAGACGGCGGCTCCCGTGGACTCACACCAGGTACCGGTGCAGCCGTTGCCCCCCGGTGCGGCCGTGACCGAGATTTCTGATCTCGACCCCGCGCGGGGCTACTGCTTCCGAGTCGGCGCCGTGCTCGCCGTCAGCTCCTACGCCTGGTCCGACTACCGCTGCATCCGCGGCGCCACTCCACCTCTTTCCTAACCCTCATGGGGGTGATAGATCATGACGGTGGTGATGCCTGTTCCCGCAAGCTGAATCAACATGGTAAGATCTGATTCAGTGTGGAGGTGTGGTGATGGAGGTTGATCGAGTTGCGGTGGGGGTACGGCTGGCCGCTGCGCGCAAGCAGCTCGGCACGAGCCAGCGGGATCTTGCCGAACTGACCGGTGTGCCGCAGGCGATGGTGAGTCGACTGGAGAAGGGCATCCCGACACGTGCACCGCTGACAACTCTGGACACTCTTGCAACCACGCTCGGCATCCGATTGGACCACCTGCTGTACGGCTCCCCGGTACGCGAGCGGGTCCTGGCCGCGGCCCGCACCCCAGCCGGCGCAGATGTCAGTGCAGCACTCGAGCACGCAGTGGAGCTGCTCGAGTTCGACAACGCGCTCGACCAGGTCGTTCCCGAACTCCGGCAGCACCGTGCGCCTGCCGCCATCTCGGTGCCAGCGGCGGGCACACCTGCCTCGCGTGGAATCGATCTAGCGCGCACTGTGCGTGACCACCTCGGGCTCGGGATCGCTCCCATCCCGAATATCCCTTCGCTCATGGCGGAGCTCACCGGGGTCGATGTCGGCACCGCACCGCTCGGCGAGGCGTCCGGGGTGTGCGCGGTCGACCCCGACCGGGATACCGCGGTCGTGCTCGTGAACAGCAACGATGTCAGCGAACGACAGCGTTTCTCACTAGCGCACGAGCTCGGGCATCTACTCTTCGACGACGGCGCACACGTCGACGGGATTGACGGTCGCCGCACCGACTCCGAAGTGCGCTGCGACGAGTTCGCCCGCAACCTGCTCATCCCGCAGGACGGGATG
>NZ_CAUVXI010000128.1:0-15526 GCF_963555845.1 Protofrankia sp. Cas8
TCTCGGGAAACAGCCATGATTCTGCGGTCGCGGCGGATCGACCGACTGGAGGACCACCCGAACCTGCGTGGTATTCTCGCGATCCTCACCCAGCTGGTACACGCCAGCGACACGGAACTCGGCCAACTCGCGTCAGTCTGGCGCAACACGCCACAACTCGCGGCCGCGCGCGACAAGGCGTTGTCGCCGGATGCCCCGCTGGTTGTCGAGGTTCTCGCCGCCTTCGACGCGCTCTCGGCGATCTATGCCGACGACCTCGCGGGCATCGACGACTATGTGACGGTTGATCCCGGCATCACCGCGACCGCGCTCAAAGCGGTCCGCGACGCGATCGCCGCCGCCTACGCCAAACCGATTCTCACCCGGTCGGAGTACTCGGCCTTGATGCGATCGTGGCGGGTGGTCTATCCCCGCGGCCGGGGACACGAGCCGGACCTCGGTCCCTTCGGCTCCGAGGTCAAACGGGTCCTCGCGGCTCTGCCGGTACTGGCACGTCGCTGCCACGACGCCGACAGCCTGCGGGTCTACGACGGTCTGCTCGTCACCGCGCTCACCCGCGATGAGATCGAGCATCGGGACGCCATGGAAGCAGCGTTCAACAGCGCGGTGCGTACCGGCCGCCGGCGCGTCTGGACCCTGGTTCGGCGTAGCGCAGCCGAGGGGTTCTGGCGCCTGTGTCCGTCCTGCCGCAAAATGATCAATCTTGAGGATGCCGATGCGGACCAGCGTGTCATGGAACTGTGCGCGGACCTCGCCTGCGCGCTGCTCGTCCAGGACATCCTCGACCCCGATACAGCGGCCAACCTGACGGCGCCGCTGCACACGCTTGTCCCGCTCCAGAACCGCCACGGCGGCGAGCGGCGGCAGACCGGCCGAGGTCTTCCTCCTGGTAGATCACCAGACTAGCCGCGTTCGTGGTAAACCTCAGCTGGCCGTAGCGCCGGCACCCGCGTCGACGCCGGGCGTGCCCGCACCGGACGGTAGGGCCGCCTGGGCATGATCTTGCTGGTCACGAGGGCGGCGGATACCCCGATGGCGACACCCGCCAGCACGTCACTCGGGTAGTGGACGCCGACATAGACCCGCGAGAACGCCACGCCTGTGGCGATGATCCCGACCGGGATCGCCGCGACGGGTGCGTCCATCGCGACCGCGGTCGCGAAGGCGGCCGCAGATGCGGCATGCCCGGAGGGAAACGAGAAAGTCGTCAGGTCCCGGCGGAGTCGACGGCGCGGCGGTATGCCGTGACGATCAGGACGGTCCCGGCGGAACACCATCTTGGCCGGCCCGTTCGCGGTCGCGCTGGCAAGGCCCAGGGCCACCATGCCCCGCACTGCCCCGCGCCTGCGCCGTCCCCTGCTGACGCCGAGAGCCACCGCTGTCCCCCACCACAGCAGACCGTGGTCGGCTGCTCGGGACAGGCCCGGCAGAATCGGGTCGAGGAGCGGACGCGCACCGGCAAGACGGACGAAGACGGCCCGGTCCACGGCGGAAACGGCGGAAACCAGCAGCCGTGCCCCATCAACGATCAGTGCTCGTCGGATGGCGAGACTCCGCGGATGGCAAATCACGTCACGCGGTCACGTCAGGTCGGCGCGCCAGGTCGGCACGTCAGGTCGGCACGTCAGGTGGCCCGGCCACGCGGCGTCGGCAGGGCCGTCTGGTGGCGCGTCACGACCGCCGCGGCCGCGGTACTCACCAGGCGCGGAAGCCCCCGCCGCGGTTCGATGATCCTCCCCGTCGGCAAAATCTCACCAGTGTCGTCAAACAAGATCACACCGTTGCACAGCAGGCTCCATCCCTGGTCACAGTGCCGGATCGTCACCCGCGCCGCATCCCGGTCGGGACCGGCGGCGGGCGGGCAGGGCGGGGAGTGAGGACAGCCCGCCAGGCCGGGTAGCGAAGACGCGGTGGGTACCTGTGAACTCGCCGACGTCCTTGTCGATGGATCTCCAGAAACCGTTGTTGCTCGCACAGTCACAGAAGATTACGCCCCCAGGTAACGGACGTCACATCGACCTACCCTCCTTCGCAGTAGACATGGTTCCCATCTAGGGCCTATGCGATGGATCTTCGATCGCGCGGATCAATGCCCACCGGAAGGGCCCTGGACACAGTTCGCAGGTGGACGCGGTTGCGGTCCGGGCACGGTTTAGAGCGCCGCAGCCACGGCTCGACGCGCTTCGTAGCCGGCCGCTTCTTGGTTGCGACCACTACTACCGTCGACCAACACGGTGGAACCACCCGGTGACAGACACCGAATATATTGATCCCACCCGATGACGGGAAAGCACCTTCGATACCTTTTCCTGGACCCATTGCAGCCCGGTACCCGGCCCGTTGCCCGCCGGCCTCACGGGAGACCCAGCCGGGTCCGTACAGAGCGGTTCATGTCGATGAAGATGCTGAGGTACCGACCGTCAACCCCATCGCTGCCGACCGACCCATACAGATGGCGATGAACCGGCTACGGTCGACGAGCCTGATACGCCCGGCCCGCCTGCGTCGGCACCGGCTGATAATCGTTCTGATTGTCCTGGCCAGCGCATTGCGGGTGCTGGCGATGGCCGCCTACCGCCCTGCATTCGAGTTCGCCGGCGACTCCTACGCCTACCTCCAGCTGGCCCGGTACCTCAGCCCGGACACGGTGCGGCCCGCGGGCTATCCGGTGGTGCTGCACGCATTGTCCGTTACCGGCGAGCTGTGGGTGGTGCCCGCCGTCCAACACGCTCTTGGTCTGGGGCTCGGGCTTGCCGTCTATGCACTTCTGACGCACCGCGGCGTCGCGCCCACGATCGCGGCGCTGGCGGCAGCACCTGTTCTCCTCGACGCCTATCAGGTGAACATCGAGCATTTCGTCATGGCGGAAACGCTGTTCGACGCGCTGCTCGTCGCCGGGCTCGTCGCCCTGTTGTGGGATCGGGAACCGCCGCTGTGGGCCTGCGGACTCGCCGGCGGCGCGCTGGCGCTCGCCGCGCTCGTCCGCACGGTGGGTGTCGTCCTCGGGGTCCTGGCGCTGGCCTACCTCATAGCCCGACGGTTCGGGTGGTCGCGGTCCGTCGCGTTCGCCGGGACCCTGGCCGCACCGCTGCTCGGGTATGCGTTCTGGTTCCATTCGGTGCACGGCTCCTATGCCCTGAGCGGCGGTGACGCCTACTGGCTCTACGGCCGGGTCGCGCCGATTGCCGACTGCCCACGTCTCGACCTCACCCCGGCGGCACGGCAGCTGTGTTCTGCGCACCCGCCGAGCGAGCGACCCGGCCCGAACTACTACGTGTGGAACCGCAACAGCCCGCGCTTCACCGTCGCTCTCCCCGACGCCGCGAAAAAGGCCGCGATGACCGACTTCGCCCACCAGGTGATCGAACACCAACCGGCGGACTACACGCGGATGGTGACCGGCGAAGTGGCCCACTACTTCGCGCCCGGGCGGTGGGTGGGTCGGCGTGACTGGCCCGTCGGTACCTGGGGGTTCCCCGCCTACCCGGTGCCCTTGTACTGGAATATCAACGCGCCCCTCGCGACCTTCGACGGTGAGCTGGTCGCCCGTGCCGTGTCCCCGACGCCGGCCGCGGTTCTGCGGGTCTACCAGCGCCATGGCTACACCCCCGGGCCGGCGTTGGGCGCGATGGTTGCCCTCGGTGTCGCCGCGGTGTTCCGCAGGGCGCCCCGACGTTCGTCGCGCGCAGAGCACGACGAACGTCGGCGGATCCGAGCCGACTGTGCACTGCTGGTGGCCGCGGGAACAGCCCTGCTCGTCGTCCCATCGGCAACCGTGTGCTTCGACTACCGGTACATGCTGCCCACGCTGGTGCTGTTCCCCCCGGCTGCGGCGTTCGGCTGGCAACAGATCACCCGTGTGCGCGCCGCCCGCCGCCAATCGGCCGAGGAGCCCCGGAGCCGGAGAGGCGCCCAACTGGCCACCGGAACTTCCGACAGCTGACAACAAAGACTTCTACGATCACAATGTGAACAACCGGATTTGCCCGATGCAGACCTTCCCACCCGGGGCGCCCACAGGCGGCGGAGCAGCATGAGCACCCGACATGAGGTAACCGTCTCAGCGTCGGCCGAGCGCGACCTGCAACGACTACCGGACAAAACGGCCGGCGAGATCCGCCGCTTCCTCAACGGCCCGCTGCGCAACGACCCGCGGAAGGCTGGAACTCCCCTGTCCCAGGCGCGGTCCACCATGTGGGAGGCGACCGGCCCGGCTTGGCGGATCCTCTACCAGGTGGATGCCAATACCCTTACCATCCGCATCATGGTCGTTGCTCAGCGAAGCGAATCTGGCCGTCGCGCTTCATAGCCGACGACGATCGCGCCCGGCATTGGGCCTAGGGCGTGCCTGATGGATGTTGGCCGATGCAGGCAATGATCCAGAAAATAGCCCGCAAGTAAGTCATATTATGTCCTATTTAGGAGATGAGGTAGATATATTAAATTTTATGGCTTATGTTCTTCTTGTGAAGTTATCATGCAATAAGATCAACCGAGGGTTCCTAGCGAGGTGAGCGCCAGATGGACGCAACCGATCTTCAGCTATCGACCGGCGAAGGCAGCCCCAGCCTGCCGCCCGATGGCACCGACGATGCCTGGCGTGAGCTGGGCACACGATTAAGATCGCTCCGCGAAGTACGAATACTTCGCGGACTGTCCCAGGCGGCGCTGCGCGATCTGGCCGATGCGATGCGCCCGCTCGATCTCCCCGCCGACGCGACGGTGTGCCGCGCGGGTGACCCCGTCCGCCACCTGTTCATTCTCGTCTCCGGCCGCTGGGACGTCCCCGGCAATGTGATCGGCCTCGCGGCACCGCGACAGGATGACGCCGCCACCGGCGAACCGGGCAATGCAGCACCCGATGAACCGCGCCGACACGGCTGCACCGCCTGCACGCTCACTGCCGCACGGGTGTGGACGGTGCCGCTCACCACGCTGGATCAGGTGACCGCGGCCAGCGTGACGAGTGGGGTCCGACGTCCCGGGCTCAGCGTTGACGTCGCCGGGGTTGGCCAACGGTTGGGCCGGCGACCCGGACGGCAGACGCTGCGGGACGTTACCTTCCGGGTCGCACCGGGTGAGCTGGTCGCCATCGTCGGTCCGAGCGGCGCCGGGAAGACCATACTGCTGGAGACGATGGCGGGACTACGCGCACCGGTTGAAGGCGTGGTCCGATATGACGGCGTCGACCGGCACACGAATCCGGCGCTGTTCCGGTCGTCCCTGGGCTACGTACCGCAGGATGACATCATTCACCGAACGCTTTCGCTCGAGCGGACGCTCTGGCACGCCGCCCGATTGCGGCTGCCCGCGGACTCCTCACCGCGCCATCTCACGGACGCCGTACGACATGTCCTGGGCGAGCTCGGTCTTGCCCAGCTGGCCAGCGCCGAGGTCCGCTCGCTGTCCGGCGGTGAGCGCAAGCGTGCCTGCGTCGCAGTCGAGCTGCTGACCAGACCCCGGGTGTTCTTTCTCGACGAGCCGACATCCGGGCTGGATCCGGCGACCGCAGCCGACCTGATGCGGCTGCTGCGACGGTTGGCAGACGGTGGTACCACGGTCGTGCTGGCCACCCACAACGTCTCCGACCTGCGTGTGTGCGATTCAGTCGTCTTCATGGCCCAGGACGGCAATCTGGCTTTTGCCGGGCCGGTAGACCGGGCGTGCCACTACTTCGGGACGGCCACGATCGAGGAGGTCTACGGCCGGCTTGCCTATGAGGACACTCCGCAAACCTGGGGCCGACGGTTTGCCCGCGACCAGGAACATGTGCCGAGTTCCCCGACGCCACAGTCATTCTCGGCCGGTGGGACAGACAAACCTTCCAGTGGCTCCGCGGGACAACCGCCAGGTGCGGTTCGCCAGTGGCACCTACTGACCCGACGCAACGTCGAGATTCTCGCCCGGGACCGGCTCACGCTGGCCATCCTGCTCGGCTCGCCGGTGATGATCCTACTGATGTTCGTCGTGTTGTTCCGGCCGCATGCCTTCACCGCCGGGAACCCCGATCCCGGCGCCACGATGATGACGGCCTTCTGGGTGACTTTCGGCGGCTTCTTCTTCGGTGTCACCTACGGGCTGCCGCAGATCTGTGGGGAGTTGGCGATCCTGCGGCGAGAACGGCTCGTCGGCGTTCGGCTCGGTCCGTATGTGCTCTCGAAGCTCGCCGTCCTGCTACCCCTGCTGGTCGCCGTCGACACGATCACCATAGGCCTGCTGCGGGCGCTGGACCGGCTGCCCGCCCTCGGCGTGGCGCAGGCCGCAACCTTGCTGGTGACATTGCTGCTGGCATCGACCGCCGCGCTCTGTCTGGGCCTGCTGACCTCGGCGGCCGTGTTCAACCCGGCACAGGCCACCGTCGCCCTGCCGATGCTGTGTTTCCCGCAGGTGCTGTTCTCCGGTGCGATACTGCCGATCCCCGCGATGGCCCCGGCCGGTAAGGCGATCAGCTACGCCATGTCCAACCGGTGGGCATTCGAGGGGTTCGGACACAGCGTCGGGCTGGAACGCCTGTGGGCCCACGGCGGTTCACCGCTCGGCCCACCGCTGCTGGCGTCCTACGGCACGACATTCACCCACGCCGCCTGGCTGGACTGGGCGATTCTCAGCGGCTTCACGACCATGTTACTGGCGGCAACTTACCTCGTGCTGAACGCCCGCTTCAGCGTACGCCCGGTCCGGTCCGCATGACTACGGCACCGCTCGACCCAGCCCAGGCCGGCCAGTCGGGCGCGGACATCGACCCGTCGCTGTCCGCCTTCCTCGCCGCCTACCCCCACTACGCCACCACTACCCGACTAGACGAACTGCGGGCCGTCGAGTACAGCCATCTTGATGCGGACGGCGGAATCTACCTGGACTACACCGGCGCAGGAGTATGCGCCGACGCGCAACTGCGCGCGCATACCGCCCGCCTGCACAACCGCTGTTTCGGCAACCCCCATTCGGACAGCCCGGCGTCGAAGGCGACCACGGAACTGGTGGAGCAGACCCGGCGGGCCGTGCTGGAGTACTTCAACGCCTCGCCGGACGAATACGTTGCGATCTTCACGCCGAACGCAACCGGAGCATGCCGACTCGTAGCCGAATCATATCGGTTCGGCGCGCGGACCCGGTTCGTCCTGACCTACGATAACCACAATTCGGTCAACGGTATCCGGGAGTTCGCGAACATGCGGGGCGCGGTGACGCAGTACGTTCCGGTCACCGCACCCGATCTTCGGATCGACGACGCGTCGGTTCGGGCCGCACTGGCGCAGCCGAGGCCGGGGGTTACCAAAGCGGCCCTACGAATGGTGGTCAGCGGATCCGTTCCGTGGGCGGGCCACCCGCGCCGTCGGGCCGCACAACGCCGAATAGGCCGGTCCTGGGCCGAGGCAGGTGGCCAGGGTGCCCTTTGGCGGGACCCCGGCAGCCACTCGACGCACGACCGTGGGCTGTTCGCATTTCCCGCGCAGAGCAACTTCACCGGAGTCCAACATCCGTTACACTGGGTGGACACCGCCCACGAGTATGGCTACGATGTATTGCTCGATGTAGCCGCCTATGTTCCGACCAATCGGCTTGACCTGTCCGCGGTCCACCCCGATTTCATACCGGTGAGCTGGTACAAGGTCTTCGGCTTTCCGACCGGCGTGGGATGCCTCATCGCCCGGCGGGATGCGTTGGTGCGGTTACGGAGACCGTGGTTTTCCGGTGGGACGATTCAGGCTGTCAGCGTGCAGGGCGGCTGGCACACACTGACCGAGGACGAGAGCGCGTTCGAGGACGGCACCCTCAACTTTCTCGCCATCCCGGACATCGAGATCGGCCTGTCCTGGATCAACAACATCGGAATCGACCTGATCCATACCAGGGTCGCCTGCCTCACCGGCTGGCTGCTCGACCGGCTTGTTGCACTATGTCATAGTAGTGGCGCGCCGATGGTACGGATATACGGGCCGACCGAATCCCGCGACCGGGGCGGAACAATCGCCTTCAACCTGCTGGATCCGGATGGCAACGTCGTGGACGAGCGTGCGGTGGCCCGAGACGCCTCGGCTGCCGGCATCTCGCTGCGCACCGGCTGTTTCTGCAATCCTGGGGTCGGAGAGGGCGCGTTCCACATCACCAAGGCAGCCGTCACCGGTTCTATGCGACACAGCGTCCGGTCCTTGGACGACTACCTGGACATGCTTAAGCTTCCCAGTGCCGGCTCGATCCGGGTGTCGCTCGGCCTGGCGTCGAACATCGAGGACGTCGACCGGTTGCTGCAACACCTCCAGACAACGTATCAGGACCGCTTTTCCGACCTATCCGGCCTCGAGCCTCGGCTACGCTGCTAATTTCCTCAGAGCCCGTTTTGGATCTTCTGCCCAGCCCGCCGGTTCGCGATCGAGCAAAAGATCCAAAATAGGCCTCCATGCCCTGCCACACACGAAGCGATGGCCGATACGTCAGGAGACGTTGACCCCGAAGTCGAGGGCGATCCCCCGCAGGCCGGAGGCGTAACCCTGGCCAACCGCGCGGAACTTCCACTCGTTGGCGTGCCGGTAGAGCTCTCCAAAGATCATCGCAGTCTCGGTCGACGCGTCCTCGGTGAGGTCATAGCGGGCGATCTCCGTGCCGGCCGTCGAGTCGAGCACCCGGATGAACGCCTCCCGGACCTGGCCGAAGGTCTGCCGACGCGCCTCCGCATCGTAGATCGACACCGCGAAGACGACCTTGGATGCCTGTGGGGTGAGCGCGAACAGCTCGACGGTGATCTGCTCGTCATCTCCCCCGCCGCCGCCGACGAGGTTGTCGCCCAGGTGCTTCACGGCTCCGTCAGGGCTCACCAGGTTGTTGAAGAAGACGAAGTACTGGTCGGAGAGAACCTTGCCCCAGTCGTTGACGACGATCGCGCTCGCGTCAAGGTCGTAGTCCGCACCGGAGGTCTGGCGCACCTGCCAGCCAAGGCCGACAGTCACCGCCGTGAGGTTCGGAGCGACCTTGCTGAGCGACACATTGCCGCCCTTGGACAGCGACACCGATGCCATGCCTCAAGCCTAACGCCTCGCTCCCGCCTGCGGTGGCGCATGGGCCACGATCCGCGTCCGGGATCTTAAGAGCAACCGGCAACCGGCAACAGGGACGCGGCGTCGCGCGGCTGGGACGCACCCCAGCCCCGCTCCTTGATCCGCTCCTCTATTGCCGGGCGACCTTAACGATGTGAATCTGATGCTCCTGCCACAACACCAGATTCACATCGTTCCCACAGAGCGTCCGGTAGCCCTCACCCGGTCGGGGCGGGACAGTCGCTCACATCCAGTGAACCGGCGGACTCGGTACGCAGACCGTTGAGATCGGTGACGGTCACGGTGAACGACAACCGACCGGCGGTGTTCGACGGCCCGACCGGACCCGACCAGTCGGACTGCTGCCCGGTCGCGCTGTCGAGGTTGAGCGCGGTGGTCGTCGTCCTGCCATCGGGCAGCCGGGCAACCAGTTGCACGCCGAAGACACCGGTCGCGTCGGTCGCGCGCACCGACACCATCGACAGGGTCGGCCCGGACGCGGGTGCGCATCCCAGCGGGTAGACGATCGACGGGGCCGCCGTCACCGCATTGATGACGGGCGGGCCGGACACCACCGCGGTCACCCGGACCGCACCGGTGCCTGCGGGCTGCGTTGAGCCGCTGCGGACGACGACCGCGACCGAGATGTCGACCAGACCGGCCGGCGCGGCGGTGCGGTCGAGGGAGAACAGGACCGCCTTACGGCCGCCGGCGGCGACCGTGCCGGCTGACGGGCCGACGGCGAGCCAGGCCGGGGTCGCCGCGAACTGGTAGTCGGCGGTGACAGAGCCGATATTACGCAGTTCCACGGTCGCCGAGGAGTTCACCGAGCCAAGGTCGAGCATGGCGGGCGAGAACACGATGCTCGCGGCCGACGCCACGGTTGCCGCGGGTGAGGCGGCCCGGCCGCTCCCGTCGGCGGCCAGTGCCGGACCCGACGTCGGAAGTCGCCCGGTGGTGCCGGGAGCGCCACCAACGGCGACCCCGGTCGCGACGCCGCGAGCCGTACCGGCAGTCGCCACAGGTGCGCCGGGTGCGCCAGGGGTGGTCGTGACCTCGGCGACACCACCGTCTGCCGCAGTGGCCGCAGTGGCCGCGGGTGCGCCTACCGCTGCCGCCTGCGCCCCGGTAGGCCGGAAGCGGAGCCACGCCCCCATCCCCATGACCATCACAAGGGCCATGGTCACGGCGGCGATACGCCCCCACCGGACAGGAAGGATCCGGCCCGATCGCCCCCAGGGTGATCGATGCCGTCCCACCGTGGGGCTGTCACGGTCCAAGAACTGCGCCATCGGATCGAGCGTAGGTCGACGAAGGCCGCCTGCACAGGGGATCGGTTCGTTCGCGCCATGACGAAACGGTCACAATTCTTACCCGGGTCCAACCAACAGATCATCCGCTCAACGGCAAAAAATCAACTCTTCAACAATATAACAACAGGCAACAAACATTTGGCAAAAATCTGCGCGCAGTCGGCGATGGCCCTGCTACCAGCCCCGCCGTCAGCCCCGCGGGCGACCCCGCGGGCGACCCCGCGGGCGACCCGTCCCGTACTCCGTCCCGCGCCCCTTCCCTCCGCACTTCCCGCGGCCCGGTGGCCGTCGACTCCACGGTTGACGCCGGGACCGACGGCTTGCGGATCGCAACCAAAATCGATCATGGTGCATCTTGGGCGCAGAGATGACAACGTCGTGAACGCATAATCGCCAGTCGATAAGGAGCGGCCCATGCCCGGAGCCCCGTTCACGATGGAGGTCGAACTCGGCAAGATCCGCGAGTTCGCCCACGCCACCAAGTCGTCCAACCCTGACTACCTCACCACTGACGTACCGGTGTCACCGGCGACGTTCCTTGCCTCCGCCGCCTTCTGGACGGGGCCCGAGAACACCCCACCGATGGAGGAGCTCGGCGACATGGCCCGGCTCCTGCACGGCGAGCAGGAGTTCGTCTTCCACGGTGAACCGCCGCGCGCCGGCACCCGCCTCGTCGGCCAGACCCGCATCGGCGCCAGCTACGAAAAGCAGGGCAGGCGCGGCGGAAGCATGCGGTTCGTCGAACTCCTCACCGAATTCCGCACACCCGAAGGCCGGCTCGTCGCCGAGGCGAAGAGCACCGCCATCGTCACCGGCCAGACACCGACGGAAGGGTCCGCCACGTCATGACAACCACCGTGACCACGGCGACGACTGTGACAACGGCGACCACCGCGGTGAATCCCACGAGCTGGGCGGACCTCCAGCTCGGCGTGGCCGCGGCTCCGTTCACCGACACGCCGCTCACCCGCACGGATTTCGTCCGTTACCAGGGCGCGTCCGGCGACATGAACCCGATCCATCATGACGAACAGTTCGCGCGGGCCGCCGGTTTCCCGACCGTTTTCGCGGTCGGGATGCTGCAGGCCGGCATCCTGGCAACCTATGCCACCGACTGGTTGGGCGCGGCGAACATCCGCCGGTTCCAGGTGCAGTTCCGGGAACAGGCGTGGCCCGATGACGTGCTGACCTACTCGGGCAGCGTCGTCGGCCGACGCGAGAAGGACGGACGACGCCTGGTCGACGTCGAACTCACCGCAACCCGCCAGACCGGTGGTGTCCACATCAAGGGCTCGGCGACCTTCGCCGTCGCGTAGGCCCGGCCCACCGTCGGATTGCGGTGACGGGCGGCCGGGCCTGGCAGGCACTCGGGCGCTTCGGTAGCTTGCGGACCCCACCGCGCGTGAGGATGCATCGGGACCCCCGATCCACCCCGGCCGGCACCCTCGCCAACCGGCAGGTTGCGGTCAGACAACGGGTCGAAGGCGAACAGCGCGCCGAAGCCGAACGGCGCGTACAACACCCCCACAGCCATCATGTGGAACAACGGCACCAGCAGACATAGGAGATAGATCGTGACAGCGGGAGTACGGGCATGACCGGGATCTGCGAGGGACGCATCGTCGTCGTCACCGGGGCTGGCAACGGCATCGGCCGCGAACACGCGAAACTGTTCGCCCAGGAGGGCGCCAAGGTCGTCGTCAACGACCTCGGCGGCAGCCGCGACGGCTCGGGGGCCTCGACCGGCCCCGCCCAGGCCGTCGTCGACGAGATCAAAGCCGCGGGCGGGGAGGCCGTCGCCAACACCGACGACATCTCCAGCTGGGACGGCAGCAAGAACCTCATCGACCAAGCCATCGACGCCTTCGGCGGCCTGGATGTGGTGGTGAACAACGCCGGCATCCTGCGCGACCGGATGCTCGCGAACATGACCGAAGCCGAGTGGGACGCGGTCATCAAGGTGCACCTCAAGGGCACCTTCGGACCGACCCACCACGCCGCCGCCTACTGGCGCGATCGGGCCAAGGCGGGTCAGCCCAACGACGCTCGAATCATCAACACGACCTCACCGTCCGGGCTGTTCGGCAATGTCGGACAATCCAACTACGGCGCGGCCAAGGCGGGTATCGCGGCTTTCACCGTGATCACCGCGCAGGAGCTCGCTCGTTATGGGATCACCGTCAACGCGATCTCGCCGACCGCGCTGACCCGGTTGACCGAGGACCTGGCCTCCGTCCAGGCAATCAAGGATTCCGCCGGTGCCGCCGACCCGCTGGCGCCGGAGAACATCTCCCCGACCGTGGTGTGGTTGGGGAGCACCGCTTCGAAGGACATCACCGGCCGGGTGTTCTCCGTGTTCGGCGGCACCATCACCGTTGTTGAGGGCTGGGTCAACGGTCCGGGCGTCGACCGACAGGGTCGCTGGTCGCCGGGAGAGCTGTCCGAGGTGATCCCGGACCTGGTCGCGAAGGCGGCGCCCGGGGCCGACATGACAGGCAACCGGCCCGTCCAGGCATAAGAGCGCCCGGCAACAGGGGCGACCGGCTTCCGGCTTCACCCGGGCCTGCGGCGGCGCGGGATCAGTCCTCCGCACGCCGCCACTGACCCGGGTGGAGCCAGGCCGGGAGCCAGGCCGGGAGCAGGGCCGGGAGCAGGGCCGCGGTGTCCGGGACGACCCGGGCCGCAACCGGCTCCAGCGCCCTGGACAGCAGCGTTCCACCCGCACAGGAGCCGGCCACGATCGTCCAGCCGGCCGGACCGAGCGGGGTGCAACCGAAGAAGTGGCTGAGCCCGGGTGTCTGTACGACCGCAACCAACACGGCCGCGGATCCGAGGCTGCTCAGCAGCACCGACCTGCCCCGGCCCCCAACCAGGACCGTCTGACCGAGCTGCGCGCCGATCAGAGCAGCAAGCCCCACGGTGTCGGCGTGGCGGCGACGGCCGGTGAAACGGGCGACAAGCCATCCACCGGATGCGGCGGCCGTGGTGGCGACGGCGCGCACCGCCACTTCCCGGGCGAGTGCGCGGCCGAGCGACTGCTCCGGGCCCTCGCCGAGAAACTGACCCGCCTTGTCGGGGTCGGGTTGGCGCAGCGCCACGGCGAGCCCCGGCGCGAGATCGGTGAGGAGGTTGACCAGCAACAACTGCCGGGCCGACAACGGCGATGCCCCCGTGGCCACCGACCCGAGCAGGGTGAAGGCGATCTCACCCAGGTTACCCCCCACGAAAATACCCAACGCCTGGCGGACCGAGGCCCACATCGCCCGGCCTTCGACCAGAACATCCAGGATCGTCTCTAGCCTGTCATCGGTGACGACCACGTCGGCGGCGGCCCGAGCTGCCGGGGTGCCGCGTTTGCCCAGGGCGATCCCGACGTCCGCGAGCCGGATGGCGGGGGCGTCGTTGGCCCCGTCGCCGGTCATCGCGACCACCTTGCCCAGCCGCTGATAGGACTCGACAACGCGCACCTTGTGCGCCGGGGTACCGCGGGCCACCACCGACACCTCGGGCAGCAACGCGTCGAGCGCGTCGTCGTCCAGGGCATCGATCTCCGTACCGGTCACCACCCGGCCGCTGTCGAGTACTCCCAGTTCGGTGGCGATCGTCTCCGCGGTGGTCGGATGATCACCAGTAATCATCATGGTCCGGACGCCCGCGTCGCTCAGCTGGACGAGCGACGGCCCGGCGCCGGCCCGGACCGGGTCGGACAGCCCCAGGAAGCCGAGAAAGGTCAGCCCGTCGAGGTCGCTGTCGGCCAGTTCCCGAGCCGCCACCGGCATCCGCCGTTCAGCGACCGCCAGCACCCGATAGCCACCTCGACCGAGCGCATTGTGTTCACGGTTCAACCGTGCACGGCTGGCCCGGTCCAGGGGGATGGTGCCGTGCACGGTGCGCCACCGGAGGCAACGCGGGACAATCGCTTCGGGCGCACCCTTGACGCTGAGGAGCGCACCGTCGCCCGCCCGCCCGAGGCAGGCGTGATAGCTGCGGCCCGGTTCGAAGGGCAGCGACGCCACCGCCGTCCACGACGCCAGGCCGTGGTCGCACCCAACGCCGGCGGCAGCCGCTCCCTTGGCCACCGCCCGGTCGGTGGGGTGGGGCAGCTTGGCATGCGTGGCGGCATCGGCCGGGGTGGCGCGCAGTCCGGCGGCCACGACCTGGCGTTGCCGGGCATCAAGGTCCATGACGGCGGCGGTCCGGGCGCCGTCCGACACGGCCCCCAGGCGAATCCTGCCTCTGGTGAGCGTGCCGGTCTTGTCGAAACAAAGCACGTCCACCCGGCCGAGAGTCTCGATGGTCCGCGGGTTTCGTACCAGTGCCCCGCGGCCGGACAACCGCCGGGCGGCGGAAAGCTGGGCCGCAGTGGCGAGGAACGGCAGGCCCTCAGGCACGGCGGCAACAGCCAGCGCCACGCCCGCGCTCAGCGTGTTTCGAACGGGCCGGCCACGGATGAGTCCGGACGCGAGCAGCGTCCCGGCCGCGCCGATCACCACCGGCACGGTGAACTCGGTGATCGCGGAGAGCCGCGCTTCGACCCCGACGGCTCTGGCCGGACCCGTCGCCACGGCCATGCTCCGGCCCGCCTCGGTGGCCGGACCCGTCGCCACGACCACAGCTCTGCCGTGACCGGCGGCCACCGTGGTCCCCTCGTACACCATGGACGCCCTGGCGGCCACGTGACTGGCTGCGACCGGACGTGGGGACTTCGCAACGGGAAGGGATTCACCGGTCAGCGAGGACTCGTCAACCTCAAGATCTGTCGCTGCCAGCAGGCGGCCGTCGGCGGGAACGACGTCCCCTGGCCCGATCGAGATCACGTCGCCGGAAACGATCTCCTGTGCGGTGACGTCGACATCCTGGCGGTCGCGACGCACCCGTGCGCGGACCGCGGACTGGGCGAACAGGCGGGCAAGAGCGGCGTCGGCCCGCCGCTGCTGGACCGCACCCATGAGCGCGGACACGACCGCGACACTGACCACCAGAGCCGCATCCAGCACCGATCCGATGGCAGCCGACAGGGCCGCCCCACCGAGGAGAATCGGCGTCAGCGGGCTGGAGAACTCCCGGACGAAGGCTCCGACCAGATCCGGCGCGACCGCGCCCACGCCGGCCACCTCCGAGCGCCGCGCCAGCGCGTCAGCGCGCGAGAGCCCATCGGGGGTGCTGCCCAGCTGCCCC
>NZ_CAUVXI010000129.1:0-8386 GCF_963555845.1 Protofrankia sp. Cas8
GCGGCTGTCGCGGCGGCAAACGCCTTGGACAACTGCGTGCACTGCGCGACGTCGCACTGCAGGAACACGAAGGTCTTGCCCTTGGCCGGAGCCTGCTTGAGCGGCGTGGAGATCGGGATGGTGGTGGGTGCCTGCTTGTACTTGGCCACGACCGCGGACAGCGCAGCTAAGTCGGTTGCGCCGCTCGGCGTGCTGGTGCCGGAGCTGGCGGTCGTGCCGCTGCCCGTTGAAGCCGACTCGGTACCGCCGCAGGCCGCCAGGAACGTGGCGGCGGCGAGGACCAAGGTGCCAGCGGTAATCGCCCGTGGCCACGTGGATTTTTTCAGCATGACGATGGAGGCTCCCATCTAAGGTAACAGCACGGCGCCAGCCGGCTGGCCAGGATATGATTGATCAGTCAGTTGCTAGTGCGCTGACTGCTGTCGAGAATGAAGATGAGGTGCCGGTGCGTCGAGGTCGCCGGTCAGTCGCGGATGGTCTCGCCAGCTACCGGGAAAAGGAACGCCGTGGCATTCCAGGTGACGCCGGCAGCAAACAGCGCGGCCGCGCTGTCCTCGCCGCCCACAACCTCGCCCGCGATGACCGCGACCGCCGGCCCGCCGTCGAACTCGTTGAACGAGCCCCTGGCCATGCCGTCGTCGCGGCCGTCGATCGCGAGCTGGCCGCCCTCACGCGGCAAGGCGCTAGCGATGTCTCGCATCGCGCCGGTCTCCCAGGCGACCCTGCACCCGAGCACTGCCATGTGCGCCTCCGTCGTCGGCAATCAGGCGTCAGTGTGACGCAGGCTACACAAGTAATCAACCAGTCAATTTAAACTCGTGATCGAAGCGCCCCGTCCGGCTCGGCTCGGAAGCTTGTCCTTGACTGGCGGCCGATGCTGGTAACATACTGACTGGTTACACTGCGAGAGGCTGAAGGCGCCAGCTGCCTGGCCAGGGGCTGTCCCGCCGCCAACGTGCCGCTTGTCAGCCGGACGAGGCGGCTCCGGGTCGCGCTGTTCGTCGTCCCGGCTGGGCGTGGTCGAAGTCCGGCAGAATCGTACTGTCGTCAGCGGGGCTCGGCGACCGACAGGAAGAGGGCTTGAAGGTTGCCAAGGTCCAAGGCGCCGAGACTGGGACGGCCGCCGGCATCCAACGCAGCTGAGACCCGCCAGCGGATCATCACGACGGCCGCGGAGATGTTCGCCATAAACGGCTACGGGAGGACGACCAACAAGGACGTGGCCGTGCGGGCGGGCATCACCACGGGTGCGCTCTACTACTACTTCGACTCCAAACTGGCCATGTACCTGACCGTGTACTGGGAGCTGGCGGCGCTGGTCAACGAGCGCCTCAACAGCGCGATGCACCAGGAGAGCACCTTCGCCGGCAAGTTCCGGGCCGTTATGGAGGCCGTGTACCAGATGAATCGCGAGGATCCTTCTATTGCGCGGTTCCTCGGTACGGTGCGCGTCGACCGCATGCGCCATGAGGAACTGCGGTCGGCCATCCCGCACAGCCCAGGAGAGGGCGCCAACCTCGTAGCGCCGATGGTCGACGCCGGAATCGAGTTCGGCGAGATCGACCCGGAACGCCGCGAGGTCATCGAGGCGGTGATGCGCACCATCTTCGTGGGCCTGACCGACGTCTCCGCGCAGATGGCGGATCCGCAGTACCACCGGCGGGCCATCGACGGGCTCGAGGCCCTCTTCGCCGGGGACCTCGTGCGCCATCCGCGCCAGGCGGCGCCTCGCCGGGCCGGGTGAGCGCGCCACCTCGGCCCGGCGGCGTCAGGACGCAGGCGGGGATTCCACCCGATTACTGGTGTACCGGGGTCCGCCGATCCAGACGCACAGCTGAGGGTCCGCATCGCGGAGTTCTCCGCCGACCCAGCGGCCGTCGACGCTGAAGTGGCCGACCCGGCCGTCCTTGGTGGTTACCCGCACCAGGCCGCCGTCGGGCTCATAGAGAGCGCCCGTGAACGGGTGGTGGATGCCTTCGCTCACCTGCTCCTCACTCCCCGATCCACTCGGTCAAGGTGCGGTGCAACCAGCGGACCTTGGACTCCTGATATTCACTCAGCAGCACGCCAGACCGAAGTGTGGTCTCCAGCCCGAGCTGGACGTTGGCCATGTTGAACGTGTCCTGGTCGAACACCTTACCGAGCGATGAGAGCCTCGGCTCGGCGCTCCATGGCTCGTCCGCGGCGAGCCAGCGCACGGGCGACGGAGGCGGACGCTGTCCGCGAAAGGGTGACAGCAGCAGCACCTCCATGATGCAGCTGCGGTGGTCGTCGCCGTTGGGCCGGAAGCGGTAGACGATGCGGTTGAAAGCCCCCCAGGGATGGAAGTTGGGGAACACCGTGTAGTCAATGCTGTCCATCATCTCGGCGTCCGACATGCGGTCGACCTGGTCACCGGCGAGCGGGCGCCACCGCGTCCGGGCCAGCTCGGCGGCGACCGCCCGCATGCGCTCACCTGGCCGCAGCGTGATCGGGCTGGTCTCCCCGTCGCGGACGTCGAGCATCGAGCGCAGCATCTCCTCCTCGCTCGGGACCCAGGTGAGATGCGGGCTGGTAACACCGCCGGGGGTGATGGCCCGGGCGAAGTTGTCCCAGACGTCGACCTGTGTGAGCAGGTCGCCCTGCCAGGGGAGGATCTGCGGATGGGTGCCCGCGACGTGGTAGGCCTCGCAGAAGGCTTCCTGGGCGACCTTCCAGTTGGCCTGGATGACCTTGGCCACGTGCACCTCGACGTAGGCCGAGCCCAGGTCCCAGTCAGCGAAGTGGGCGATGATCCCGCCGAGGAACTCCGCCAGCGGTCCAGCGCCGGGGTCGGGGTTGAGGAACACGAATCCCGCCCAGCTATCCACCCGGACCTGCGGGAGGGTGAGGTCACGGTCCGGCAGCTGGGGGAAGTCCCAGCCGGCCGGCACGTCGGCGAGGTTCCCGTCGAGTCGCCAGGCGAAGCCGTGGAAGGGGCAGCGCACAAGGCCGTCGCAGTGGCCGTCGTAATCCCTCAGTCGCCTACCACGGTGCAGGCACGCGTTGACGTAGCCCCGGATGGTGCCGTCCGCCTGACGGACCAGCAGGTACGAGCGGCCGGCAATGTCGTACACGACGACGTCGCCGGGCTCGGGGAGGTGCTCCTCCCGACAGGCGAACTGCCACACCCTGGACCACAGCCGCTCTTTCTCACGTTCGTGATAGGCCCGCGAGGTGTAGCGCCGGACGGGGATGTCCTCGGTGCCGAGGCAGGGGTTGTGCTGCAGGCGGAGGACGGCGGGCACCTCATGGGTGTCCTCGTCGAGGAGGCGCTGGTACGGGCCCGACAGCGCCGCCACCTTCTGCTCGGCTTCCGCAAGCTCCGTCACGACAGGTCCTCGATCAAGGCGGTGGGAGTCCCGAGCGCGCTGCGGGCTGCCGCATCCGCGCCGGCGTGGAAGATACGGAAACAGGACAGAACCCACTGGATGAGCACGACTCGTGGGACGCGATCGTCTCGGTCCTGCGGATGCAGCAGCTCGACGGTGCCAGCAATCAGGATCACAGCTCCCCTCTATGCACTTCTGTGCGCTCCCCAATACTAATTGATCGAGCGATTGTTTACTAGGAGGCCGCTGAATAACGGCGTTCGATCCGCGAGCGGGCCGTCCGCGCCCGGCTGGCGAGGCGGAGGAGGCCCGGATAGTGGTGTCCTATCCGGGCCGACGACAACGCAGCCAGGCGGGATGCGGGGGGACGCGAGCCGGACAGACGTTGTTCAGCGGCCTCCAAGGAAAGGCTGCGCCTCGGCGGTCGCGGCTCGGGCGGCGCGCTGACCGCGACATGTTTGCGGGCTGCCTACGGTGCCGTTTCTGCGGCACCGTAGGCAGCCCGCAGGTCACGTTTGTTGAGTTTGCCCATCGCGGTGCGCGGCAGGTCGGGCACGAACCTCACCGCACGTGGGCACTTGTAATGAGTCAGCCGGTCCCGGCACCAGGCGACGAGGTCCTCGCCCGCGAACGCGGGATCCCTGGGCACCACGAGCGCCAGCAGCGCCTCGCCAAGATCGGGAGCGGGCACGCCGATGACCGCCACGTCCTGCACGCCCGGGTGCGCCGCCAGCACTGCTTCGGCCTCAGCCGGGTAGACGTTGACCCCGCCAGACACCACAAGGTCAGACGCCCGGTCGGTCAGGTAGAGGTACCCGTCCGCGTCGAGAAGACCGATCTCGCCCATGACGAAGTACCCGTCGCCGACGAAGCTGGCCGCCGTCTTGTCCGGGTCATGCAGGTACCGCGGACCGCCGTCGCGCCCGTTGCGCACGCACACCAGGCCCTCGGCGCCAATCGGAAACTCCTGGCCGTAGCCGTCTCGGATACTGACCTCGAACGGCGGCACCGCCCGGCCGACCGAACCTGGATGCGCGAGCCAGTCCGTCGAATCGATCGTCGTGACGGTACCGATCTCGGTAGAGCCGTAGGCTTCCACGACAACCGGGCCCATCCACTCGATCATCGCGCGCTTGACATCGGCCGGACATGGCGCTCCGGTGTGCGCGATCTGGCGCATGCTGCTGACATCGTGTCGGGTGCGCAGGTCGGCGGGCAGCGCCAGTAGCCGGGAGAAATGCGTCGGCACCATGGTCGAACTCGCGATCCGGTACCGGTCGATGGCCCCCAGCGCCGCGGCCGCGTCAAACCGCGGCAGCACAACCATCGGCGTGCCCCCCGCCAGGCAGCGCAGCCCGTGCAGCGGCCCGGTGTGGTGCAATGGCCCCGCGACCAGGTGCGGCCCGAGCTGAGCGAGCGCGCTGGCGGCGATGTTCGCCACGTGCTCGGCAACGGTCGCACCGCCGGCAAACATCGCAAGAGCCTGTTCAGCCGCTTTGGGCACTCCGGAGGTACCGGAGGTGTACATGAGCGCCCGCCGTGGCGGCAGGTCGGCAGGCGGCTCGTGCCGCGGGGCGGCGGCGGCGAACTCAGCAAGCGAGTCGACTACTACCGCTGCGGGGGCACCGGCCTGCCTGGCCACGGCCGCGGACTCCGGGCTGGCGAGGATCAGCCTGGCCGCGCTGTCGCGCAGGACGTGACCAGCCTCAGCCGGGCGGAGCTGCCAGTTCACCGGCACCGCCGACGCGCCGGCGTAGATCACGGCCAGGTGTGCGATCGCCGTCTGCGCGCTGTTCTGCGCAAGGATCGCGACCCGCCGGTCCGGGCCGAGGTCCGCGCCGAGCAGCGCGTGGACTACGCGGTTCAGCCAGTCGTTGAGTTCGGCCCAGGTCAGATTCTCAGTGCCATCCGTTAGCGCCCAGCCGGCCGGATCCGCGCCAGCGCGGTCGGCTATCCCTGCGACCATGCCGTCAGGTCCCGGCGAGGCGGGCGACGACCGGCGCGAAGTCTTCGAGTACCCGTGCGCCGACGGTGACATAGCTGATGCCGTAGCGTTCCCGCCGGGCCACGAGCCGCTCGCATATCTCGTCCACCGACCCCGCGAGGACGTGCGGGTGGTCGGCTAGGGTCTCGGGGGGCAGACCGAGCGCGCCCGACAGGTGCGCCTGCGCCTTCGGGGGGTCGACCCCGACCATGGTGAAATACGCGGCGATCTCAAGTTCCAGCCGCTCGAACCGGTCACCGGCGCCCTCCCGGACCCAGCCGATCTTGCGATCGGTGGCGTCCGCCGTCGAGCTTCCGACGCCGTCCGAGCCGATGCGGCCTGAGCGGTTGTCGAAGTTCAGGCTGACGATGTCGGCCCGCCTTCCCGCCAGCCGCAGGATGCGCTCGCCACCCCCGCCGACCATGAAGGGCGGGCGCGGTGTCTGCACCGGGGCCGGCACGCCCTGGTAGCCACTCACCTGCACGTGCGTACCCGCCACGGCGATCTGCTCGCCGCCGAAGTGGGCCTCGAGCAGGTCTATGACCTCCTCAAGGCGCTGCAGGCGGACGCCGGGCCGGTCCCAGCGGATGCCCATGGCCCGGTACTCCGCCTCGATCCAGCCCGCGCCGAGCCCGATCTCCAAGCGCCCGCCGGACAGGAAGTCGAGGGTGGCCAGCTCCTTGGCCAGCACCGCAGGCAGGTGATAGTCGATGCAGAGCACCCGGCAGCCGATCCGGATGGTTTCGGTCTCCGCGGCGGCAACGGCCATGGCGGGGATGGCAGCGAGATCCTGGACCGGGTGGCGGGTCTCCGCCTCCAGAGGGCCCGGCCCGAAGTAGTGATCGGCGAGGTGGAAAGTGGAATAGCCGAGCTGCTCGGCCTCGCGGGCGAGGGCGCGCCACTGCTCAGCGGACGTCGCCTGGTACGCCTGCAGGCCGAACCTGAACGGTTTTGCTCGACTCACATGGCCCCCGCATCGGTCCCTGAGTGTGCCGGCATCCTCCCACCGCCAGTGGGTCTGGTCAATTACTAATCGATTGACTAATATGTTTCTCGGGCCGCGGGCAGCCCGTTGCGCCCGCAGAGGCGAACTGGCTGCCGGCCGGGCCTGAGTGCAGAACACTTCGGTGCCGGGCTACGCCGACAAGCGCGTGCTCGCCACCAGGAGCCCAACGCCGCGGATCCAGCCACGGCAGACGACCCGATGGAGGGCCGGACATGACTGAGATAGCCATCCCGACGTGCATCGCCGACATCACCCCGGCGTGGCTCACGGCCGCGCTCGGCACCACGCCAGCTCATGTGGTCGACGTCCACACGGAGCGGATCGGCGTCGGCGTCGGGATCATGGCGGACGAGTGGCGGGTTACCCTCACGTACGACCAGCCCTTAGCGGACCAGTTAGCGTCGGTAGTGGTGAAGCTGGCCGCCTCGGCCGGGGAGAACCGGGCCATCGCGCACGAACGCAACCTCTACGAATCCGAGGTGCGCTTCTACCGGGAACTGGCGGCCCAGACCAGGACGCGAGTGCCCCGATGCTTCCACGCCCGCAAGGCCCGCGACGGCGCCGACTTCGTCATCGTCATGGAGGATCTGAGCGCCCTGGGGATGGTCGATCAGCTCGACGGCCTGAGCCTGGTGCAGGCGGAGCAGGCCGTGACTGCCCTTGCTGACCTCCACGCCTCCTGGTGGGGGAAGGTGTCGACGCCGGAACTCGACTGGATCCCGGGCATCGTGCACCCGCGGATGAAGATGATGGCAGACCTGTGGCCGCAGCTGTGGCCCGTGTTCGTGCAGCGCTTCGGGACGGACCTGCCCGACGGCGGCGAGGCACTCGGCGAGGAGGTTCGCGACCGCTACTGGCCGTTCATGCAGCAACTGGCGGATGAGCCCTGGACCATCCTGCACATCGACTACCGCTGCGAGAACCTGATGTTCCAACCAGACGGAACCGGCCTCGTTGTGCTCGACTGGCAGTCGATCGGCCGCGGGCCAGGAGCATACGACCTGGCCTATCTGCTCGGCGGCAGCCTCACGGCCGAGGTGCGCGCCGCCCACGAAGAGACCCTGGTTGAGCACTATCATCGCGAGCTGGTCAAAGGCGGGGTCCAGGACTACCCACTCGACCGGCTGTGGGCGGCATACCGGCTTGCCCACCGCGTCGCCGGCACGGCGACGGCTGTGCTCGTCGGCGCGGGAACTGACCTCGGCAACGAGCGTGGCGTCAAGCTCGTGCGCACGATGACTAACCGGCACTTCTCTGCTGCCGTCGACGCCGCCCGCGTGGCCTCATCCCGGGACGCCCTGGCGTCCAGCTGACCGGCGGGCGGGTACGAGCGCCCGACAACAGGGGTGTGGATCAAGGAACGGGGCTGGGGTGCGTGGATCGCGAGGTGCGTGCCCCAGCCCCGCGACGTGGCCGATGCGCGGCGCCGAGCCGCAGGCAGTTCGGAAGGGGACAGTCGGATGGCAACGCTGTTGGTCCACATCCGGGTACGTCCAGGGGCCGAGGAGCGCTTCGAACAGATCGCAAGCGAGCTTCACGCCGCGACCCACAGCCGCGAGCATGACGTCCGCCGCTACGAGTACTGGCGGGGCGAGGAGCCGGGGACGTACTACACGCTCGAATCTTTCGACAGGTTCGCAGGATTCCTCGCCCACGAGACCAGTCCGCACCATGAGGAAGCCAGGCCGGCTCTGCGCGACGTGCTGGAAGCGGTCCGGCTCGAGTGGGTAGACCCGATCGGCGGGGCATCACCGCTGACGCCCACCGACATGCCGCCCCCACAGCCGGACGCCACCGAACTCGAACGTGCGCTCTCAGAGCGCCTGGCAGCGCGGGTCCAGGACTGGTGGCTCCCGCTGCGAACGTCAGACGTCGCCAGCCGGGGCGGCGGTCCGGCACAGTGAGCCAGTGCGAAAGGCGAGGCGAGGCGAGGCGAGGCGATGACGGCATCGATTGAAGGACGCAAGGCCATCGTGACCGGGGCCGCCCAAGGACTCGGACTGGCCTACGCCCTGGCCCTGGCCCGGGCAGGCGCCCACGTTGCCG
>NZ_CAUVXI010000129.1:8479-14891 GCF_963555845.1 Protofrankia sp. Cas8
TGCGACTCCGACGCATCCGTCGAGGACCTGGCCTCCCACCTGGCGGGCTGCCGCGGCTCCTTCTGGGCGACCGTCGCCGACGTGTCCTCGCCCGACGACGTCCGCCGTTTCGTCGACGACGCAGCCGAGCGACTCGGCGGTATCGATATTGTCGTGAACAACGCCGCCGTGTGCCTGCCGACCAACCCAGTCAGCGGCTCCTGGGACAAGGCTGTCGACGACTGCGACCGCACCCTCGGTACCAATATCCGCGGCGCGTACCTCGTCGGCCGGGCCGCGATCCCCTACCTCGTGCGCCAGGGCGGTGACATCGTCAACGTGACCACCGACCACATCCATACCTGCGGCTGGCCCGAGGCGCTGGACCACGCCGACGCTCCGGCCTGCCCATGGGCCAGCACCCCTCGGCCGCCCGGCGGCGGCACGGCATTCGACCTCTACGACGCATCGAAGTGGGCTCTCAACGGCCTGACTCACGCCTGGGCACAGGCGTTGCGCCCGCAGGGGGTCCGCGTGAACTCATTCGGCATGGGAGCGACAGACACCCCGATGTACCGGAGGTTCCTCGGCGACCGCCCGCCGGCGCCCGGGCTGATGGCAGCCGGGGACGTCGCCGCCGTCCTGCTCGACCTACTCGCCGAAGGCCCGCAGGGGCGGACGGGCGACAGCATCCAGCTATGGGTCGGCCATCCGTGCATCCTGCCGCCGGTAGCCACCCTTCCCGCGGTCGTAGCCTGAGGGCCGTGACGCACGTACGGCTCGGAACGCATCGGACTCCAGCGCACCTACGAACCGGGAGCCCACCGAGTGATCGCCGAAGCCAAGCCTGCGCCGATCATGTACGAACGAGAGCGTCCGAGGGAGGACTCGAACCATTTACCCCACCACCGGTCACCCTCTCCGGTGACCTCATTCTCGCAGGTCACGCGGGAATCGGGCGGTGAACCGCGTACACCCCGCTCCTGTCGCCAATCAGGGAGCAGAGTCGTTCGCGCTTCGCGCGGTCACCGTGCTCATCGCCGTCGCACAGCGCACAGGCGCTGCCGGACGGCGAAAGTGTCCGACGGAAGCCCCGTCGACCCCGGCCCGGCCACGAAACCTGGACAAGCCAGCGGCCTACCTCACTTAGGGTGACAAGACCCGCTTCCGCGTGATGGCCGCGGCCGCGTTCTGACGGGGCACGGCGTTATGTTTCTGGCGGCCCGAGCCTGCGGTAACCGGCGCGTTCCAGCAGCGGATCGAGGACCTCGGCGGACAGGGCGAAGTCCCCGGCTGTGGTCGCAGCTCCCCTCCTCGCCTTCGGCTGATCCCCGACTGTCAGGATCCCGATCACCTCGCCGAGGTCGTTGAACAGCGGACCACCGCTGCCCGCGGGCGGCACCACCAGACTGGTCCGGACCAGCTGGAGCTGTTGTTCGGGGAAGGACTCGAACTGCTCGACGGTGCCCTGGCGCAGCGGCCGTGGGACGCCGTCGGCCGGTGCTGGCCCCGACTGCGCCGGCGCCACCCAAACCCGGTCACCGATGTGGACGAGTTTCGGGTAGCCCAAGCGGAGCGGGCGCGCCGGCGCCGGCTCCGTCAGCCGCAACAGCGCCACATCGCAATGCGACGACTCGGGCAGGAAGATATGCCCCACCGAGCGCGCGCCGGTCTGCAGTCCGATGTCGATCTGGGCGGGCTCCAGCAGCACCGGCGTGCCGCCGGTCCGGTCCACCAACCAGTGCCGGTTGGTGACGACAAGCCGGTCCGAGATCAGGAATCCGGTGCCCAGCACCCGGCGGTCGGCGAGCGTGCTCCCCACCGTTACCAGGGCCGGCCCCGCATCTGGGTGGAACGCCGCGGGACTGGTCGGGCCGAGCAGCGTGACCTGAAGTCGTTGGGCATGGTCCGTCAGCACCTGCCGGTAGCGGTCCGCATCGCCGACCGCCGCGAGGCACTGCAGCAGACGCTCGACGTCCTCCAGCCGATCCGGGACCGACATTCCAAGCGATTTGATCGCATTCAGATGGTCACCGGCGCCGTGACATTCCCTGAAGCGGTGCAGCGGGCCGTGGGCCGTCACCGCGAATTGCACCAGGGCCGTGTTGTACTGCGTCAGCTGAGCCAGCAGGGGGCGCAACTGGCCCAGCTGACGCTCCAGCTCGGCGATCAGATGCCGCGCCACGGCCGGATCCGCAGGCCGGCCGGCTGAATCTGTGCCGGTCACGTTGGCGCGCGTGTCGCCGCTCGTGTCCGCGCCGGTCGGCTTGGGGGCCAGGTATTCCTTCGCGTTCGCCACCAGGTCCCGAAGCGTCCCGGTTGTTTCCTGCAGTTTCCGCTCGAGCTCCATCTGGTTGACTGGGTTGAACATCTCGGCAAGCAGAAGTTCGGTCTGGGGGTCCCGCTTCTCGGTTGTCGGCCGGAAGGCGGCGAGCCGGTCCCGGAACTCGGCCTGCAGCGCGCCGCCGTCCCCGCTGTCGGCTTCGACGACCAGTTCGCGCAGCCGGTCCAGCAGCGGATCCACCTCGGCCCGCCGCGCTGCGCGCTCCTCCTGCTCCTTGCGGCGGCGTGCCATGGTGTCCAGCTCACCCGGTGACAGCAGGGTGGCGTCGTTGACCTGGATCGACCTGGATCTTCCGGTTGCCACGTCGTGGGCGGTGACCTTGAGCAGGCAGCTGGCGTCGATAGTGAAGGTCACCTCGATTCGGGGCGTGCCGCGCGGAGCCGGCGGGATGCCGTCCAGGCGGAACTGTCCGATCTTCGCTGAGGTGTCAAGGTCGCCGTTGAAGATTTCGACGTCTATCGCCGTCTGGTTGTCGTGGTGGGTGGTGTAGTCCTTCTTCCGGTCGACCGGGATGCGCGTGTTCCAATCGATGATGACCGAAAAGCCTTGCCGGTCCTTCTCGTCGACGACCCGGATGCCCAGCGGCAGCGGGGTGACATCGAGCAGCACCCGCTCATCGAGCACACCGGCGAGCACAGCGGCCTGAATGGCCGCGCCGGAGGCCACCGCGGTGCGCGGATCGGCCACCATAGTCTGTTTCAGGCCGCCGAAGGCATCCTCGACGATGTGCCGCACCAGCGGGGAGAGCATCGGCCCGCCGACCAGCACCAGATGATCCGGCTGCTCGGACAGCCGGATCTTCGGATCCTCCCCCAGCTCGCGCTTGAACCTGACGCAGGTGTCACGCAGGATGCGCAGCGGCTCGTCGAGGATGGCGGCGAGCCTGGCCCGGCTTAACGCAACTCGCACGTCCTGGTCATTGACGAAGCTCGGCAGCGAGTACTCGGCGTGCTCCTGCGAGGACAACGAAATCTTCAGGTACTCGGCGGCCACGCCGAGCCGTCGGCGCGCGGTACCGGTGGACGGAACATGCACGCCCTGCGTCCGCAGTTGCTCCGTCAGTGCCCCGGCTACAGCTTCGTCGAGGTCGTTGCCGCCGTAGTTGTTCTCGCCCAGCACCCGCTGCACCTCGTACAGGTCCTCGCTGACCTCCACGTAGCTGACGTCGAGTGTGCCGGCACCCAGGTCCACGACCACGACCCGGCCGGTGAGGTGCCGCTGCCGGGCCGCACTCATGCAGGCGGCTGTCGGCTCGTGGATCAGCCGGACTGCCTGCACCCCGGCGATCTCGCAGGCGTCCCTGGTCGCCCGCTTCTGGTTGTTGCGAAAGTAGGCGGGGATGGTGACGACGACCCGCTCACGCTCGATCCGCAGGTCGTGGTGCTGCTCGGCCCAGGTGAGCCAGTCGTCCCGCAGCTGGCCGAGCTCGGCCCGAGCCAGCTCGCCGACCCGTTCCCGCACCCGGTCGGCCAGAAAGCCTTCCACCAGCCCACGGGCGTGCCGGACCAGGCGGGCCCCGACCTCCTCGGACCGGTAGGAACGATCCCGGATCCGGTAGACCCGTCTGCTGCCCATCCGCCGCTTCGATCCGCTGATGTGGCCGCGCACCCAGCCACCGAGGATTTCCTCCCCACGCAGGCCGACCAGCTCATTACCTTGATCATCCAAGCTCAGGGTCGACGCGAACTGCACATCGCTGCCGCGGACCGGGCACAGGACAACCTGCCCCGTCCGCCGGTCGTAGATGGCGGCCGTGCAGGTGGTGGTGCCCAGGTCAAGACCCCAGATGCTGGCGTAGCGGTCGCTGATCTCGTCCCGGGCCAGGGCCACCCACCTGGCCGTGCGTGCCTCGAAGGGGCGCCGGGCCTGCGTCACCAAGGCTTCCAGCACCGCGTCGACCTCGGGCGCCAGGAACGGCGGGACCAAAGCTTCGAGCTGCAGGCGGCGCAGTTCGTCGGCGGCCGGGCTGGCCAACCCGTCGCGCTCGACCGCCTGGAGGCACAGTCGGGCGAGCTGCTCGATGTCCCCGGTGCGCCGCAGGCAGTCGGCCAGCAGGGGATCAGCGATGGCCTCGTCCCCGTGCAAGCGGATCAGGCAACGGGCCGCGGCGGAGAAGTCGCCGGCCGCGACGAACAGCGGGATTGCCTCCTCGAACCGCCCCGCTTGCTCGTACAGCCGGGCGGCCGCGACCGGGTCACCGCCGGCCTCGAGCGAGGCGGCGCGGGTGGCCAGGCCTTCCGGCGACTGTTCGTCCTCGATCACACGGTCGGCCTGCCCGAACTGTCCAGCCTGCCGGTAGAGGCGGTGTGCCCGGTAACGGTCACCTCCTTCCTCAGCCCGCCGAGCCGCCTCGGACAGTTCGCCGGCGGCTTCCTCGAACCGGCTCCAGCTCAGGTAGGCCGCGGACACGTCGGCAGGTGGCGCTCGCCTGACGAGGTCGGCGAAGTGCTGCCGGCCCGCGACACTGACGGCGGCCCGCAACGCGTCGACCTCATCCCGGCGATCCGCCAGGCTTCCCGTTGCCGGCGTTGCCGGCGTTGCCGACGTTGCCCGCTGCAGGTGGCCGGCCAACTCCTGGACTCGTCGGGCGGCTTCGTCCCATTCCCGCCGCTCCACGAGCGCATCGACCTCCGGCAGGCGGAGCCCGACCAGTCGGGCGAGACGGTCGGCCGCGTCGTCGGGGCAGGACGTCAGCGCCGCATCGACCTCGCCGAGCCGCTCGTGACATTCACTGACCCGGTGCGGGCGGTCGGCCGCCAGGTAGTGGGTAAGTGCCTCGGTGTACCGCCCGGAGTCGAACAACAGGTCACCGGCGCGCGCGTGCAGCGCCGGGAGCGTTGCCGCGTTGATCCGGCCGGCCAGCCGCACACCAGCCAGCACGTCCTCGATCAGCGCCGACCGCAGGCAACACTCGAGGGCTGCCTGCTGCCGCACCGGCGTGTCGGCCAGCCGCGCCGTGTCCGCGCCCCGGCCGAGAAAGAGCCTGACCTCAAAAAGGTCGGGTAGCAGCGCCGCCGGCAGGTGGGCGAAAAAGGCCGACCAGACGGGAGCATCCTGATCCAGCGATGTGTGCGTCACGTAGTCCCGTACCACCGCCTCGGCCACGCCCGCGTCGAGCACCTGCAGGTCCTGCCAGTCCAACAACTGGGAGACGACAGCGTCGGCGTCCCGCTGTTGGCCGAGCACGCCAGCCATCCGGTCGCGCGCGGCGACGAGTGGCGCCCCCAGGCCTAACCGCGCCGCCAGTCCCATCACGACGGTCAGGACGTCCCGCTCGTCCTGCTCTGCGCCAGTCCGCTGCGCCACTGCGATGAGCCAGTCCGCGTCGTCCAGCCGGAACGCGGACTGGTAGAAGTCGGCGGGAATGCGAGCGTCGAAGCAGCGGAACAGGCAGACCGCCAGCGGGGGCCGATCCCTGAGCGCCGCGCTCAGCGCGTCCCGATAGGCGCCCGCGGCACGCCGGAGATCCTTCTCGGTGAGGGATGGCGCACCGAAGGCAGCTTGCACCCGCCCGACGGCCCGGCGTAGCCGTCCCCGCGTACCCTGTTTCAGCGATTCGAGCGCGGCGTCGCAGTCGCCGGGCGGCAGCGGCGAGCGAACCCCACGGCCGGGCTGGAAACCGCCTGCTGGCGGGCCAGCCGGCGCCGCAGCCCGGCCGGTCGATGTGATGGTGGCCCACCCGTCGAGTGGACGGGCCGGGGCGGTACCGGACAGAGCTTCGGCAGCCCGGCGGACATCGTCGCGCACATGCAGAATGAACTGGCTGCGTGCGGTCCATCCCGGCCCGTAACTGTCCGCGGCGGCCCGAGCGAGGTCAATCGCGAAGTCGTGGGCAGACGGATAGCGGGCGGCCGGCTGGGCGGCGAGCGCCCGCATAATGACATTCGCCACCGGCGCCGGTGCCCCGGCGGGCGGCGGCGGGACAACATTCCGTTGCCGTTCATAACGCGCCACCAGGGGCAGTTTCGGGTCGAACGGCGGCGCCCCGGCGAACAGCTCGTACAGGACACCGGCGAGGGCATAAATGTCGGTGGCCGGGACGAGTTTCTCATCGATATTCGGATTGATCTGCTCAGGCGCCATGTACCG
>NZ_CAUVXI010000129.1:14949-15621 GCF_963555845.1 Protofrankia sp. Cas8
TCCCCACCACCGCGCTCGCCGTCGCCGCCGATCCCTCAAAGATCTTCGAGATGCCGAAGTCGGTGACTTTCAGTAGGTCGCCCGTCTCGTCGCGGCCGACAACCAGGTTGCCCGGCTTGATATCGCGGTGCAGCACACCGCGCAGGTGCGCGTATGATAGCGCCTCGGCCACCGCTAGCCCGACAGCACAGGAGCCCTCCGGTGCGAGCGAGGACCGGAGCTCCGTCAGCGTCCCGCCCGCCAGCAACTCCATAATGATCAGATGGAGGTCGCCGTGTTCCAGGTATCGGTAGATCTGGACGATGTGCTGATTCTTCAGCGACGCCAGCGTCCGCGCCTCGGACTTGAAACTTGCCACGGCGCCATCATGGTGGGCAGCGAGAACCTTGATTGCTACCTCGCGGCCCAGATCATCCCGGCCGCTCATAACCACGCCGGAGGTACCCCGACCCAGTACCTTCCCGAGCTCGAAACCTGGTAACGCCGCCGTCAGCCGTTCCCGATCGACGCGGTCCATGCACAGACTCCCGGTTGGCAGACGCTCTGGCAGACGCTGATGGTCACAGCTTAGTACTACAGCAGCAGTGGTCTCTGTGTTGCCTGCGCAGAGGAACCGGTGGTGCGGCGCAGCCGCCGCGTGATCCTTCGGATTTGTGTATGCCCACGAAGACG
>NZ_CAUVXI010000130.1:0-8535 GCF_963555845.1 Protofrankia sp. Cas8
GCCGGAGCCCAACCCGAGGCAGGCGCACCCTCGCCCGCGCCGGCGGCACCCGCAGCCGCCTCCCAACCGACGCAACCGTCGGCAACCGCGTTGACGCCGACCGCGGCGGGCGGGCCCGCAACCGAACTGATGCGCGCGAGTTCAGGACGCCCGGAGGTGGCCCTGACATTCCACACCAACGGTGACATCGCCTTGGTCGACGGGCTCCTCGCCGCCGTGGCACAGGCACGTGTACCGATTACCTGCATGTTCGTGTGCAACTGGCTGGAGCGGTATCCGGACTACGCCCGTCGCGTCAGAGATGGCGGGCACGAGATCGGGAACCACACGTACACCCATCTCGCCGATCTCGACCGGCAGAGCGTTTCCGTGGTGCGCACGGAGGTGGAGCGCTCGCAAGAAATCATGGACCGGGTGACCGGCGGACCGGGGGACTACTTCCGGCCGTCGGCGATGCACCACAGCACCCCGGCGGTACTCGCCGAGGCCGGCCGCGCCGGTTACGCACACTGTCTGTCCTACGATGTGGATCCCCTCGACTACACCGACCCCGGTGCCGACGCTGTGGTCACGCGCACACTGGCAACGGTCCAACCCGGATCGGTGATAAGCCTGCACTTCGGGCATGCCGGTACAATTCCGGCCCTGCCACGGATCGTCGCCGGCCTGCAGCAAAAAGGGCTCCGTCCGGTGACAGTCCGCGAACTGTTCGCCTGACCCCGTCGGGCTACAGCAACCGATGACGCCGACGAGCCGGTACGAGTAATGTCGGCCGGTGCGAGGGCTGGCGATTGCCGACGAGGTCCGGGTGGCGCTGGCTGCGGGACGCCCGGTGGTCGCGCTCGAGTCGACCTTGATCGCCCACGGGCTACCCCGTCCGCGCAATCGCGAGGTCGCAGCTGAGCTGGAAGCCCTGCTGCGCGCCCGTGGGGTGACCCCGGCGACGATTGCCGTCATTGCCGGGACGCCCACGATCGGTCTGGACGCGAGCGCGCTCTCGATGATCGCGGATGCGCCTGACGTTGCGAAACTGTCCGTCCGCGATCTCCCGGTCGCCTGCGCACTGCGCCGCACCGGCGCGACCACGGTCGCCTCCACATCGCTGCTCGCCGCCCGCGCCGGCATCCGCGTGTTCGCCACCGGTGGGCTCGGCGGGGTGCACCGCGGCTGGGCCGACAGCGCCGACGAATCCGCGGACCTGGTCACGCTGGCCCGCACCCCGATCACTGTGGTCTGCGCGGGGGTGAAGTCGATCCTGGATGTCGGCGCCACCCTCGAGCGGCTCGAAACCCTCGGCGTGACCCTGCTCGGCTGGCGGACGGACATCTTCCCCGGGTTCTACCGGTCACGCACTGGATTCACGCTCGACTGGCGGGTGGACGCAGCGCACCAGGTCGCGTCCGTCATGGCGGATGCGGACGCCCTCGGCCTGCGCTCGGCCGTGATCGTTGCCAACCCGGTGCCTGAGACCGAGCAGCTCGACCATGACCTGCACGACCGCGTTCTGGCCGAGGCGCTGGCGGCGGCGGCCCGCCGCGACATACGCGGGAAGGCCGTCACCCCGTTCCTGCTCGAGACCTTCCACCGCGAGACAGCCGGCGCCAGCCTGGCGACGAACATCGCGGTCGTCCGCAACAACGTCACCGTCGCCGCCGACATCGCCACCGCCTGGTCCGCCGAAGTCGGAGTCCCGCGTGGCTGAACGCCCGTACGTCCTGCTGTCGGTCGCCATGTCCGTGGACGGCTACATCGACGACGCCACCGACCGACGCCTGCTGGTGTCCAACGACGCCGACTTCGACCGGGTCGACGAGGTCCGTGCCGGTGTCGACGCCATCCTGGTAGGCGCGAACACCGTCCGTCGTGACAACCCCCGGCTGATGGTCCGGTCGACGACCCGCCGCGAGGAGCGGACGGCCCGCGGCCTGCCGGAGAGCCCAATTAAGATCACTATCACCAGCCGCGGCGAGCTCGACCCGACAGCCGCCTTCTTCACCGAGGGGACGATTGAGAAAATCGTCTACGCTGCCAGCCCCGCGGCGGCCCGGGCCCGGGAGCGCCTCGCTGACGTGGCATCCATCGTGGACGCCGGGGACCCACTCGACCTGACCGTCGTCCTGGCCGACCTCGCCGCCCGTGGCGTGCGCCGGCTGATGGTCGAAGGCGGCGGCACGGTTCACACCCGGTTCCTCACCGCCGGACTCGCGGACGAGATCCATCTGGTGATCGCGCCGTTCTTCGTCGGCGATCCGGCCGCGCCCCGCTTCGTCGGCAACGGCACGTTCCCGCACCATCCGGGCCACCGGATGCAGCTGGCCGAGGTCCGCCGGATCGGCGACGTGGTCCTGCTGCGCTACCTGCTCGGCCCGCCCGCCGGGACGACCCCGGTGTGAACCGTCCGGCCGGCACGCCGTTGTCCACAGGAGGCCACGGTTCGCCAGAGGTCACTGTCCACAGGAAGCTGCCGGACGGGAGGCCTGGGTCTCCCATCCCCGATACTGGACGCTGGAGGTGGTCCGGTGAGCAGGGTGCGGCTGGAATGGGACGGCAAGTCGGCGGAGGTGCCGCGGCTGCGGCTGCCGTTGCAGGTCGTCGAGACGGTCAACAGCCCGCGGGCCGACCGGGGCTCGCTGTTCGAGGCCGACCCGGGTGACAGCGGCGACGGCGGCTGGCGCAACCGGCTGATCTGGGGCGACAACCTCCATGTGCTCGCGAGCCTCGCGGACGAGCTCGCCGGGCAGGTCGACCTCGTCTACATCGACCCGCCGTTCGACTCCCGGCAGGATTACAAGGTCCGGATCGCGGTCGGCGACGGTACGAACGGCGCTGACCAGGATCTGGCCAAGATCTCCTCGATCGTGGAGGAGAAGGCGTACCGGGACACCTGGGGTAAAGGCGTCGACTCCTATCTCCAGATGCTCTACCAACGTCTCATCCTGCTCCGGGAGCTGCTCTCCGAGCGGGGGTCGCTCTTCCTGCACCTGGCCCCGAACGTCAGCCACCACGCCCGTGCCATCCTCGACGAGATCTTCGGCCCCGAGAACTTCCGCGCTGAAATCATCTGGAAGCGGACAACCGCACATTCAGATGGACGCCAGGGCGGCCGGCAGTTCGGCCCGGTCCACGACGTCATTACATATTATAGCAAAAGTTCAAATTTTATTTTTAACACGATCAATACGGCCCACGACGAAGACTATCTGGCCGCAAAATATCCACATGTGGAGTCGGAGACCGGAAGACGCTACGGCCTATGGGACATGACCGGTCCCGGCGGAGCTGCAAAGGGAAATCCATCCTACGAGGTAATGGGAGTGACGAGATACTGGCGTTACTCCAAAGATCGCATGAATCAGTTGGTCGCAGAAAACAGGGTGGTACAGCCGCGCCCGGGTGCGGTCCCGCGATTCAAACGCTATCTTGACGAGAGTGATGGAGTCTCCCTACAGGATACATGGACCGATATAGACCCCATTAATTCCCAAGCGCACCAACGGCTTGGGTATGACACGCAGAAGCCCGAGGCGCTGCTAGAGCGGATCATCAGGTCGTCCTCTGACGAGGGCAGCATCGTCCTGGACTGCTTTGCCGGGTCCGGCACGACCGCGGCGGTGGCCGAGAAGCTGGGCCGGCGCTGGATCGCCGTGGATATCGGCCGGTTCGCGATCCACACGACCCGCAAACGCCTTCTCGACACCGTCGGGTGCCGGCCGTTCGACGTCGCCAACCTCGGCCGGTACGAACGGCAGGTGTGGCAGGCCGCAACCACCGGCGAGCAGTACCGGGCCTACCTCGACTTCGTGATCGACCTGTACGGAGCGACGCCCGCCACGGGTTTCACCTTCATCCACGGCACTCAGGGCACACACGCCGTGCACGTCGGAGCGGTCGACGCGGCTGTCTCCCACGCTCAGATCAAGGACGCCCTTGATGAGGCACGCGCCGCCGGGTATCACAGCCTGGACGTGCTGGGCTGGGAATGGGAGATGGGCCTGCACGAGCTGGTCCAGGACGAGGCCCGCGCCGCCGGGATACAGCTCTCCCTCCAGCGCATCCCGCGGGAGGTTATGGACCCGCGCAACGTCGCCGCCGGGGAGATCACCTTCCACGAACTCGCCTATGTCACGGTCGAGACGAGACTCCGGCGGCGAACAGTCGCGGTGACCCTTGCCAACTTCACCCTGTCGAATCCCGACCTGATACCGGCCGGTGTCCGCGACAAGATCTCCGGCTGGAGCGACTATGTCGACTACTGGGCGGTCGACTTCACCTTCGGTTCCGAGGGGGACACGGACACCTTCCGCAATGCCTGGCAGAGCTTTCGTACCCGCGCCCAACGCACGCTTGAGCTGACCGCCGAGCACACGTATGACGGCCCTGGCTCGTACACCGTCCTGGTGAAGGTCGTCGACGTCTTCGGAAACGACACCACCACGGCCGTCGCGGTAACCGTCCCGTGACAGCCAAATCCGCTGAGACCCTTACCCGGGCCGATCCGTACGCCATTCCGGCGACGCGGCGGGGCAGTGTCGCACCACTGGTACCGGCAGTGCGAGCCGAAGTCACGGCCTGGCGCAGCGGTGGGTACCCCGGCGCGAGCAACACCACCCAGCGGCTGCTGGAACACTGGTTCCTCGAGGAACACGAGATCGAGCCGGGCGTTCCGTTCCGCTGGTACTTCTGCCAGCGCGAGGCGATAGAGACGCTGATCTACCTGCACGAAGTCGTCGGCATCCGGACCGCCCACGAGATGGTCCTCCATTTTCGCCAGGAGCTTCCCGTCGAGCCGCGCGATTTCGCCCGCTACGTGGTCAAAATGGCCACCGGTTCCGGCAAGACCAAGGTGATGAGCCTGGCGATCGCCTGGTCGTATTTCCACGCGCTGCGGGAACCCGACTCGCCGATGTCGACCACGTCGCTGGTGACAGCACCGAATCTGATCGTCTTCGAGCGGTTACGGGACGACTTCGAGCACGCCCGGATCTTCCGACGGGACCCTGTGCTCCCGCCGGAATGGCGGCGCGACTTCGACCTGGCGGTCTGCCTGCGCCACGACCCGATCCCGCTGGCCGCGCCCGGGGTCCTGCTGCTGACCAACGTCCAGGCGTTGTACGAACGGCCGGAGCCCAGATCGGCGAACCCCGTTGACGCGATCGTCGGCCGCCGACCGCTAAGGGATCCGGTAGCGGCCGACCCGCCACTGCGCCGGCTCGCGGCCCGAGGCAGGGTTCTCGTGGTCGACGACGAAGCACACCACGTCCACGACGAGATCCAGTCCGAAACGCGGGAACCGCTGAAAGTGGTTCAGACCATCCGGCGGCTGCACGAACTCGCAGAACGCGGCGTGGTCGCGCAACTCGACTTCTCCGCGACACCGCGTGACCAGCAGGGGCGGACCTTCCCCGAGACCGTCGTCGATTACCCGCTCAGCCAGGCGATCGAGGACGGTATCGTCAAACGGCCGGTGATCGGCGAGTTGTCCGGCGGCCCACCCGAGGAGGTCAGTGATGACGCCTCTGTCCGGTACCGACAGCGGATCGGCGCCGGGGTCGCGAAGTGGCGGGACTTCCGGAAAGCGCTGGAACCGACCGGACGGATGCCTCTGCTGTTCGTCATGGCCGCGGATACGACGTCCGCTGACCAGATCGCCCGTCATCTCGAAACGTTGCACGACCTGTCCGGCCGGGTGCTCACCCTGCACGTCAACCTGAGCGGCAGGAACAAGGGCGAGATCAGGACCGACGAGCTGGAAGAAGCCCGGAAGTGGGCACGTGAAGTCGACCTACCCGACAGCCCGTACCGCGCGATCGTCAGCGTCCTCATGCTCCGCGAGGGCTGGGATGTACGGAACGTCAGCGTGATCGTGCCGCTGCGACCGTTGACAGCGAAAGCAAATATTTTACCGGAACAGACCTTGGGGCGAGGATTGCGGCGGATGACACCGCCCGGTTCCGGTGTCGATGAAAGCGTCGTCATCATCGACCACGAGGCGTTTCGCAATCTCTGGGACAAGGCTCTCGACGACGCCGAGTACGCCGGCGTCGGGCGGGAAAGCCTCGACGACACCGGGCCGAGCGGGCAGGTGGTGACCGTCGAGCCGGACCGGTTGGCCTACGACATCGGCGTCCCGTTACTCCCCCGCGTGCTGAGCCGCACCACGGCCGGCCTGTCGACACTGCGGGTCGAGGATTTGCCCGAACGCCGGTTGGCGCTGCCCGACACCCTGCGGAGTGAGACCATCGACTACATCGGCCGGGACCTGCTCTCCGGCCAGGAGGTCGAACGCGCGCGGTTCCCTCTGCCACATGCGGACGACCCGTCCGCGGTGCTGGCCTGGTTCGCCCATGAAGTGCAGCGCGACACCCGGCTGACCGGGCAGTTCGCCGTCATCGCGCCGCTGGTACGCGGCTGGGTCGAACGCCGGGCCTTTGGCGGCCCGGTGGACTTCGACGACCCGGTCGTCCTCCAGGCACTCACGGAACCCAGCGTGCGGGAAGCCGTCATCGCTGTGGTGCGAGAAGCCGTGGACAAGGCAACCTTGACAACCTCCGCCATCGGTGCCGGGGAGGTCAAAGAACTCCTGCTGTCTGCCACGAAGCCCTTCCTCTGGAGCCGGGACACCTTCGCCGCGACGAAGTCGGTATTCAACTTCCAGCCATGTGACAACGAGCTGGAGACCCGCTTCTGCGCGTTCCTCGATCGCAGCCGCGATGTCGATTCGTTCGCGAAACTGGCCCGGCAGACCCGCTTTTCACTGGAATACCGCAGCGAGCGGCAACGGCTTGCCTACTACTATCCCGACTTCGTCGCACGCCTTGCCAACGGCGACCATTTCCTGATCGAGACCAAGGGACTGGCCGATCCCGATGTGCCCGTGAAGGACGCCCGCGCCGCCCGCTGGGCCGTCGACGCGACAGTCGCAGCCGGCGCCCGGTGGATTTATCTCCGGATTGACGAGGAGCCCTTCCGTCGGCACGAGACCCGACTGACCGGCTTCCGGGAGCTGGTCGATCTCGTCCATACACTGCGGCGTGAGAAACTACTCGCCTCGCAGCCGCCACCGCGGCGGATGACCAAGACCGAGGCAATGGCCGCGATCGAGGAGGCGCGGGCGCGGCTGGAGGGTGTCACCGGTGGGGACGAGGAGCTCGACCGGTTCCGCGAGGTTCCCCGTGGCTGAGACCCGGGACGCATCGGCGGACGCGACCGCCATGGTCCCAGTGCAGGAAGCTCACGGCCTCTCGACCGCGCAGATCTACGTCGTCGATACCGGGGTGTTCGTCCGGTGGTTCCTCGCCCAGGACGGCTACGAACATGCCCGCGAAATCCAGAAGCGTTTCGTGCTCGACGAAATCGCGCTGGTGACCACCGACATCGCACGGATTGAACTTGCCCACGTGTTACGCAACAAGGGCTATGTGCCGAGGCTCCTTGACCGCAACAGCTACGTCAAGGCGGTCCGCGCGATCGACGATCTCGGCGTGGAGATCCGACCGACCGATGCTGAAGCGCTCGAACGGGCGGCGGACTGGGCCGTCCAACTCAGCCTGCGTTTCTTCGACGCTCTGTTCGTCGATCTCGCGGTGCAGACCGGTTGCCCTCTGCTCACTTCCGACATCCGGCTCGCCCGCGCGGTCACCGGGTACATATCCACAGAGGTATTGCGCCCAAGCTAACCGATCTCCACAAGACCGGTCGGCCTATGGCACCTTGATATGCGGACTCCTATCCTCATATTCGTGATCCTCACCGGTTCGCTTTCCGAACTTGTTGTCGACGTTCAGCGATGGGCCCCCCGGCTGAGCCGGGAGGTCGCATTGTTCGTTCCTGTCCGGCGCGGCATGTTGCTGCCCGCCTCGCTAATCTCTGTAGGCATCGACAACGAGGTTCGGGTATCACCGGCAGAGGTTTTCCGCCCAGCCATCCGCAACCGAGCCGAAGCCGTGATCCTCGTACACAGCCACCGGTCGGACAGTCCCCCGAGCTCAGCTGATCACGCGGTGACGAGGCGGCTGGTCGCCGCCGGCGCCCTGCTCGGAGTTCCGCTCATCGCTCACCTGGTCGTCGGGCCGCTGACATGGACGAACTGCATGGACGAACCCTGACCCGGCATCTCAACAGCACCGCCAGAGCGCATGGCGCTGCCGTATCACTACCGCGTGACGTGGCCGTACTGCGACCATCGGTGTCTGGGACCGGAGACGGGACGCGGAGGGCGCTGGTGGCGAAAGCCTGGAAGATAGCGGCAAGGCCGGCCCGGCCGCGACTCACGTGGGTGACCCTCCTACTATGGATCATCATAGCGGTCGTCGCCACCCCACTCGCCGGCAGGCTGACCGGCGCGCAGACGAACGACGCCTCAGCCTTCCTGCCCACCGACGCCGAGTCCACCCGCGTGCTCACGGCCGAGAAGCTCCTGCCGGGTGGGGACGCGGTACCCGCAATCGTCGTCCTCGCCCGTGATCCCGAGCTGACCCCCGCCGACCGGGCGACAGCCGAAACGCTCAGCCACGAACTCCAGCGGTTCTCCGTCAT
>NZ_CAUVXI010000130.1:8592-12380 GCF_963555845.1 Protofrankia sp. Cas8
CGTCGGGCCCGTCCCGTCCCCCAGCGGCAACGCGTTGCTGCTGAGCATCAGCCTCGCGCAACGGGCCGACATCGTGGATTTCACCGACGACGTCAAGGAGATCCGGCGGATCGTGCGTCACGCGGCGCCGTCCGGACTTCAGACCGGCCTGGCCGGACCAGCCGGCCTGCTGACCGACTCCTATGACGTGTTCAGCGGAGTGGACACCACATTGCTGTTCGTCACCGCCGGGGTCGTCGCGGCCATTCTACTGATCGTCTACCGCAGCCCTTTCCTGTGGCTGGCGCCCCTGCTGTCGGTCGCCATCGCAGACCAGGCGGCCACCGCACTGACCTACCTCGGAGCCAGGTACGGCGGCCTGACCGTCAATGGGCAGAGCGCCGGGATATTACGGGTGCTCGTGTTCGGCGCCGGCACCGACTATGCGCTCCTGCTCATCGCTCGATACCGAGAAGAACTGACCCGCTACGAAAGCGTGTACGAGGCGATGCGGGTCGCGATCCGGCGGGCCGGGCCGGCAATCGTCGCCTCCGCCGCGACCGTCATCGCAGGCCTGCTGTGCATGCTGTTAGGCGACCTCAACTCCGACCGTGGTCTCGGCCCGGTGGGCGCCATCGGAATAGCCGCAGCGCTGGTGACGATGATGACGCTTCTCCCGGCCGCACTCGTCGCGTGCGGCCGGCGGCTGTTCTGGCCGTTCATCCCCGGTTACGGCGCGGGCACCGTCGAGGAATCCGGCTTCTGGTCACGTGCCGGCGCCAGAATTGCCGCGCGGCCCCGCCTCGTGTGGATCGCGACCACCCTGATGCTTACCGGGCTCGCGTTCGCGACCCTGCACCTGAACACCAGCCTGCGCGGGGACCAGGGATTCACCAAACCGGTGGATTCCGTGGTGGGTCAGGAACTCGTGCAGCGAAGTTTCCCGGCCGGCGCGACCGCGCCAACATATGTCATCGCCAATATCACGGCCGCGGACGACGTGCTTTCCACCATTCGCAGGAATCCCGCGGTCACCGCTGTCGGGGAAACCGGCCGCGGAGCGACCCTGGTCCAGTTCATCGTTATTCTCGCACAACCGCCCGACACACAGGCGTCCTTCGACACGATCAAAACGCTCCGGGGTGCCGTCCACGCGATACCTGCCGCGGACGCGCTGGTCGGCGGAACCACGGCGGTGAACCTGGACGTACGCACCGCCTCCGTACGCGACCAGAAAGTGATCATCCCGGTGGTCCTGGGAGTCCTGGCCGTGATTCTCGGGTTGCTCCTGAGAGCGGTGGTCGCTCCACTACTCCTGATCGCAACCGTGGTGCTCTCGTTCCTCGCCGCGCTCGGCGCCAGTGCACTCGCCTATGACTGGCTGTTCGGCTTTGCCGGAGCCGACCCGTCCCTGCCGCTACTGGGATTCATATTCCTGGTGGCGCTGGGAATCGACTACAACATCTTCCTGATGATCAGGGTTCGGGAAGAAGCCGAGAGACTCGGCCCCCGAGCAGGCGCGCGCCGCGGGCTGGCCGTCACCGGCGGCGTCATCACCTCGGCGGGAGTCGTGCTGGCGGCCACCTTCTCGGTACTGTTCATCCTGCCACTGGTGCAGCTCGCGGAGGTGGGCTTTCTGGTCGCGTTCGGAGTGCTGGTCGACACCTTCGTGGTGCGCTCGATCCTCGTGCCCGCACTGGCGCTCGACATCGGCCCGAAGATCTGGTGGCCGAGCCGCCTGGCAAGGCTGCCTGCGGAGCCGCCGGGACCGGCAGCCGGCACCGATCCCCCCGGTAGCGTAGGTAGCGTCGGCAACGAGGTTCTTGTGGGGCCGCCGGCGGTGCGAAGAAAACCATGATCGCACCGCCTGTCATCCGCCGGCCAGGTCTGAAACAGGGCTAAAACGGGTTCTTACCCGAAGGTCGGAAACTCCGGCCCGAAAACCTGCCGCCACAGGTTGACGGCATCCTCGTGCCGACCCGCCTGCTCCGCCTCAACAGCATCATCAGCGTGGACGCGCGCGAACCGCACCGACTCCGCGAGCGCGTCGCAGTCGTCCCCCTGCAGGTAGGTCGACAGGTCGCCGCCGACCTCCGCCGGATCGTAGGCGGTGAACCCCTTGTTCTCGACGTGCCGGAAGACCTCCGCCAGCGCCTGCCGAGTGTTCAGCCCGCGGTTGATCAGAACCTTGCCCGCGAGCGCCTCCAGGTGGAACGAACGCAGATGGCTGCCGCAGACCCGATTCCACGCCTTGAGCAGCCGAACCGCCGAGGCGACCCGTGGGCCGGCGTCCGCCATCCAGCTCGCGTGCCGCTCCGGCCGGGTCGGCAGCCAGCCGCCGACGCAGTCGGGCATGACGTAGCCTGCCCGTGGATGGTCGAAGGCAGGCACGAGATGGACGTCCGGCGCCGAGTTGTAGACGATGCGCATGGCCTGGCCACGCGTGCCGATCGTCTGGATGCGCTCGCCACCGATCGCGTTGCGAACGCAGAGCAGCAGGTCACGTGAGTCCCAGCGGAAGCGCTTCCAGGCGCTGTTCGCTGCGCTGAACACCACGAAGATGTCAACCTCGTCCAGCGGGCGGATCATCGTGTCGCGCCCCGCGGAACCGATGGTAGCCACACCGACCAACGGCAGCGCACAGCGCGGTGGAAAGATCGACCGTAGGGCCTGCTCGGCGTCGTCCCGACGGGCGTCGATGACCGCGCGGTCGTCGACGTTGAGGCGGATCAGGTCGTCGAGCTTGGCGAAGGCGCGCGCGGTCGTGCCCACCAGCAGGGGACCGGTCATCGCACCTGTGATGGGACCGGTCTGCGGGTTAAACGGACCGGCCCCTGGATCATCCGGGAACAGCGGGTTGTGTGCTCCTGGCCCGGTCTCGTCCGAACGGCGCCAGTGCGGCGGAATGATCAAATGATCATATGTGACCTCAGACCCACGCGGCCGCATCAGGCCTGGCACGTCCGGACTGTCCACGGGTGCGACTTCACGCCGGGTTTCCACGCTCACTCTGAGAACCTCCCAGGCGCCTTCGCGCCAACCGTACGGTCCCCCATCCATGACACGCGCCGATGGCCAACCGACACGGACGCGTGAACTGGGCGGCTGGCTCACACCGTCCTATTCGCGACATCGCATCTATGGTGCCGCATCCTGCAGCGGGGTAAACATCGGGTCCAGTCTGGTTACCTAAAGTCACAGATCCGGTGGAATTACGGAAGTGGTTAGGCAGTGGATGTGACGCAGTGGATGTGACGTTACGGAGGGGGCGGCCGGAACCAGACCCGCCAGCCACCGGACAGCACGATGTCCGCGGGCACGAATGCGGTCGCCACGGCCAGGCGCTCACCCGTTCGGTCACCGACACGCACCCGGGCCTCGACGACAACCTGGCCGCGGAACTCCAGCCAGCCGGCCAGCGCCCGCAGGGCCTCGGTCGCGTACCCCCGGCGCCGGTAGGGACGCCCGATGGACACCGACACCAGTGCCCGCCGGTCGACGGCGTCCACCGCCAGCAGACCGACGGCCACCGAGTCCTCACCACGCACCGTCCAGGTCATCACGCCGCGCCCTCCGCCGGCCCGGCGACGCAGATCACGCCGCAACGCATCGGTCGGATCATCGGCGACGTCGACAGCGATCCCCTGCGCCTGGTGCAGGCACGCGCCCGCCAGCACCGGTCCCAGCTCCTCGGCCACGAAGCCGGCGTTCCACACCGTCAGGGGAAGCGCAAGCAACCTCGATGTCGTCAGGGTCGGCCCTTCACCCACGGCGGGCGGGCTCCACGACGCCGAGCAGTCCCCGCTCCC
>NZ_CAUVXI010000130.1:12405-15306 GCF_963555845.1 Protofrankia sp. Cas8
GCCGAGCAGTCCCCGCTCCCGCAGCAGCACCTCGGTGCGTGCCATCCCCTCGTCGAGGCCGACGCGGGGCGCCCAGCCGGCCAGGTTTCTGATCTTGGCGATCGAGTAGGTGCCCGTTCGGGCCAGCTCAGCCAACGCGAGCGGTCCAAGATCAACATACACTCGGGGGTGTAGACGCGAACTCACCCGTCCGGACAACCACCTGCGCCCGGCCAACAGCCGGTCCGCCGAGTCGAGCGCACGAACAAACGCCGCCGGCACCGAGCCCGGCAAGGCCACGCCGGCCATCCGCGCGTATCGGCCGAAGAAGTCGGATGCCGAAACACCCGCCCCACCCGTGACATGCAGGATCTCACCAACCGCCGCCGGGCAGTCCATGACCGCGGCGACCGCCGACACCAGATCGTCGACGTGGACGGGGCTCAGGATCCCGCGGCCGGAGTCCACCAGGACGAAGCGGCCGGCCCGCAACAGCAGCAGCGGCCACAAGGTCCATCGACCGGCCCGTGGTCCGTACGCGTCGCCGACCCGTAGCACTGTCACCGCCAGACCGCGGGAGGCTGCGGCCACGGCTGCGTGCTCGGCCGCAGCCAGCGCGTCAGCCCGCGCCAGACCGGTCATGGTGACGGGCACGGCCTCGTCAGCGTCGGCAGGGAAGGAAGGGCCCAGCACACTCACACAGGACATGTGAACAACGCGACCGACGCCGGCGCGGTGGCATGCGTCCAACACGCCAGTGGTGCCGGCTACCGTGATCCTACGCATTTCACTGTCCGCAACCGGTAGCGGCCGGCTCGGCACGCCGGCTCGGACCGCGGCCAGCTCGCCACCGCCACCTGTGCCGACGGCCGCCGCGTGCACGACAAGATCCGCCCCAGTGAGCAGTTTCTCCCAGTCACCGGGATGGGTGACGTCGGCCACGACGATGCCAGGACCACGGCGGACGTCTATCGGCACAACATCGTAGCCGCGTCGGCGGAACTCGTGCACGACCGCGTCCCCGATGAATCCCCCGGCGCCGGTCACCACCGCGCGAGCCACGTCGTCCCCTCTCACCCCTGGGACCTACCCGGCAGATCCCCGATCCCGGTAATCGGCCTTCCCGGAAGATCGCTTCCCGATCCACCGGACTCCCCGCCAAGACGACACCCGGATACCTCAAGGTCTATCAGACAGGCCTAACGTACCGTCACGCCGAGCACGCAGACAGGTCGTTCCGGTCGCACGATATCGACCCTACGTGATCGGAGCCCAAGAGTAACTGGTTTCAGGCACCGGCGGCCGCGACGACTCGGCCGCGGCCACCAGCCCGGTGCAGCGCCGGCATCCGCACCCCAACCACCGACATCTTACTTTAAGTAGCTCTCTAATCGCTCTTACGGCGTCCCGAAATCCTGCGTCCAGTACGTCCCGTAACTGCCCCCGGTGCCGTAACCGACGCCGATCTGCTTCAACGAGCAGTTGAGGATGTTCTCCCGGTGCCCGGAACTGTTCATCCAGCCCGCCATGACCTCGGTCGGAGTGCGCTGCCCAGCGGCGATGTTCTCCGCGGCGATCGAGAACTGGTACCCGGCAGCAGCCATGCGTTGAAAGGGCGTGCGCCCGTCCTGGCTCGTGTGGCTGAAGTAGTTATGCGTCGCCATGTCGTCGCTGTGCGCCTGCGCCGCGGTGGTCAGCCTGGAGTCGACGGTCAGCGCAGCGCAGCCGGCCTTGGCCCGTTCGGCGTTCGTGAGCGCTACCACCTGGGAAGCCGGGTCTGCCGATGTCGGCTCGGTGGCGGTACCCGGCGTAGCCGCTGTAGGAGGAGCGACCGGAGCGACCGGTGCGGCTGTGGCCGCCGGGCCGCCCGCCGTGGCGTCCGCGACCGGTGTGGACCACGGCGGCGAGCTCGGTGGGAGCGACGCCGCCCACGGCCACCCGCCAGGTTTGACAGCGGTGCGCATGTGAACGGTCTCACCAACCGTGCCACGATCGACGGTCTGTGGCGGTACAGACCCCTGCGCGGGATCAACCGGTGACGTCGAGGACACCAGAGCCGGGGACGAAGCCCCAGGACTGGTCGCGGCCGCGGGCCCTCCCCCGTGGACCAGCTGGGCCAGGAGCAACCCGACGGTGGCGAGAACGAAAACGAAGACTGCCAGGACGGCGCCGGACCATCCCTGCCGGGAACGGCGGTGCTTGCGATGTCGAACCATGGAACCTTCCGTGTGGTCGGTCCCCCCCGCGCTATGCCCCCTGCATCCGGGACAAGGGTAGCGAGTACTAGGCACGGTGAGCCATCCCGTATCGCTTTTAACCGAATAATCATGAGCAGATCAGGCCAGTGTGGCGCCACCTCGGATCCACCCGACGACATGCCGTGTCGGACGGGCGACCAACGGCCCTGGCCGGCTGCCCCGGGTGACGCCCAGGAGTGCCCGGCAACAGGGGGCAAACGTCCGCACCCGTCGGACAGACCGGGCCACCTGCGGGGCCAGAGTGCCAAAGTGCTGGTAGGACACATCAGGACGGGCAAGTATCCGGACGTGACGCCGTTCAAGACGGGGCCCGTCCAAGGGCAGCGCGCTAACATGACCCATTACGGCGCCAGCGGTCGCGACCAGCGGGATCCCGGGCGTGGGGGCACCAGACGACACGCCCGCATCCGGGTCGGCCGCGAGCATGCCGGCGGCGACCAGGATCGTGTCACCAGGCAGCCAGAAAACGACGAGGATGCCGCTGTCGACGAAGACGAGCGTGAAGATGACGGCATAGAGCACCGCTGCGGACAGGCCATCCACACTCGCACGGTTCGAGCCTGTCTGCCCCCGAAGGCTCGATCATCGTACCCTTCGCGCGACTCCAGTCCGCCGTTCATATCCAAATCGGCCAATTATCGACCTAACGGACACGCAACTCCTA
>NZ_CAUVXI010000131.1:0-15078 GCF_963555845.1 Protofrankia sp. Cas8
GAACTCCCCGACTCGATGTTCCCGACAGTGGTGTTCCCGTTCGGTCGGCGACCCGCGCAGCCTGTTCGACCCATGTAGCCGGTTAGGGCGTGTATTCGGTTGCAATCAAGGGATGGTCCGCGCGAGCTCCTTGATCTAGATCATCGAGGCGCGGAGATGGCGACCAGCAAGATAGCTCTGCGGGATCTTGCCATAGCGGGTGGCGATGCCTCACCAGTCCTTCAGCTTGTTGATCAGACGCTCGACGGTGTTCCGTTCCGTGTACAGGTCGGCGTCGTGGCGGACGGGTCGGCCGCCCCTGCGGCCCTTGTTCTTCCGGTTGGCGGCCTGGTCGGCCTTCTCCGGGATGACCGCCGTGATGTGGCGTCTACGCAGGTAGGCGCGGTTGCCGCGGGACGAGTAGGCCTTGTCCGCGGCGACCGCGTCGGGTCGGGTGCGGGGACGCCCGACCGGCCCGGGGACCCGGACCTTCGCCAGCACCGGGGTGAACTGCGGGCTGTCCGCGGCCTGCCCCGCGGTCAGGACGAACGCCAGCGGCCGGCACCGCCGGTCAGCGGCGAGGTGGACCTTGCTGGTCTGCCCGCCTTGTCCGTCCGGGCCTCCCCCTTTCCGGTCAGTTAAGAACGATCTTGATTTCCGGTGTGGTGGCCGCGCGGACGTCGTCCACGGTTACGCCGGGTGCGGTCTCCCGCAGGATCAGACCGACGCCGGGCTCGACGTCGATCACCGCCAGATCGGTGATGATGCGGTGCACACAGGCCTGGCCGGTCAACGGCAGCGTGCACTCGTCGAGGATCTTGTGGCTGCCGTCCCGAGCCACGTGTTCCATCATCACGATGACGTGCCTGGCGCCGTGGACCAGGTCCATCGCGCCGCCCATGCCCTTCACCATCTTTCCGGGGATCATCCAGTTGGCCAGATCGCCGGCGGCGGACACCTGCATGGCGCCGAGCACCGCGACGTCGACGTGCCCTCCGCGGATCATCCCGAACGATGCCGCGGAGTCGAAGAACGACGCCCCCGGCAGCACCGTGACCGTCTCCTTACCCGCATTGATCAGGTCCGGGTCGATGGCATCCTCAGTCGGGTAGGGCCCCACACCGAGAATCCCGTTCTCGCTGTGCAGGATGACCGTGACACCGGCCGGGAGATAGTTCGGTACCAGCGTCGGCAGGCCGATACCCAGATTGACGTACTGGCCGTCGACGAGCTCCCGCGCCACCCGTGCGGCGAGCTCTACCCGCGTCAGTGCCATTCTTCCCGTCCCTCCGTCGCAGCATTCACGCGCCGCGGCGCGGGGGCCCCCGCGCTCACTGCGTCACCGTTCTCTTCTCAATCTGCTTCTCGCGGTGGGGGACACAGACGACGTGCTGCACGAAGATGCCAGGCGTGTGGATCCCGGCCGGGTCCAGCTCACCCGGTTCGACGAGCTCCTCCACCTCGGCGATCGTCACCGTGCCCGCGGCGGCACACAACGGATTGAAGTTCGCAGCGCTCGCCCGGTAGACGAGGTTTCCGTGCCGGTCGCCCTTCCACGCATGGACCAACGCGAAATCGCAGACGATCGCCCGCTCCAGCACGTAGCGGACCCCGTCGAACTCCCGAATCTCTTTCGGCGGCGAGGCAAGCGCGACGCCACCGGCCCGGTCATACCGCAACGGCAGACCGCCGTCGGCTACCTGGGTTCCCACCCCTGCCGGGGTGTAGAAAGCCGGGATCCCCGCCCCGCCGGCCCGCAGCCGCTCAGCCAGCGTCCCCTGTGGAACGAGTTCGACCTCCAGCTCCCCGCCGAGGAACTGCCGCTCGAACTCCTTGTTCTCACCGACATAGGACCCGGTCGTGCGACGGATGCGGCCGGCTCGCAAAAGAACCCCCAGCCCCCAGCGGTCGACCCCACAGTTGTTGCTGACCGTCTCAAGATTGGTGATGCCCGCATTCATCAATGCCTCGATCAGCGTGCTCGGGACGCCACACAGCCCGAACCCGCCCACCGCCAAAGATGCTCCGTCGCCGATACCGGAAACCGCCTCGGCCGCACTCGCAACCACTTTGTCCACCGTTCGCGCACCCCTCCTCACACCACGGTTATGATCACGACCACTTCCCGGCAGACCTGAGTTGCCATCTGTTGCCGGGTGCTCTTAGTCAGGTAGTCAGGTAGTCAGGCATTAATCACTACGTGATGGTGAGAAGCACGGATGTTGTTCATGATACACATCAGTCGCTCCAAGAGCGCCCGACAGTAGGGGCATGGATCAAGGAACGGGACCGGGGTGCGTGCATCGCAAGGTGCGAGGAGGGAGGCACCGGAGGTGTTGGGTGTCGACCGACGAAGCCGGGGTACCCGTGCATCGCGCAACGATGGATGGGGAACGATGATGGGAGGTGCCTGCCCCGGCCCTGCATCTCGGTGCAGAACAGCTTGACCTTCGCCGCGTCGGCCGACGTCAGCTCGCCGACGGCATGCTCGGTCAGTGCCCGGTCCAACAGCGACAGCCCGGCGTGGCGCTGGGTCGGATCGGTCTTGACCGCGGTGACGAACAGGTCCGCGTTCAACCCGCCGGTGATGAAGGTCTTCGAGCCGTTGACGACGTAGTGGTCGCCCTCACGGCGGGCGGTGGCCGTGGCCAGATCGCTCACTGCGCCGCGCTCATCGCCGCGCGCATCCGGGGGCGGTGCGCTTCACGTTTTTGGTCCGGTTCGACCAGCCGGTGGCTGCGGGAGCGGACTGCGATGTCGTGGCCTTCGGCTCGCTTGCGCAGTGCCCCCACCGTGGCCTGCTCGCGCGGCACATGGGTAAAGGGCTCGAAGGAGGGCGGGTTCAAACGGTCAACACCGACGGCGGTTTGATCGCCAACGGTGAACCCATCGGGGCGTCGGGCCTACGGCAGATTCACGAGTTGGTCCTGCAGCTGCGAGGGAATGCGGGTGATCGGCAGGTACCAGGAAACCCGCGGGTGGGCTACGGTCAACTCTACGGCGCACCCGGCACGGCCGGCGTGTCGATTCTGACCACCTGAGGCTCTGACCACCTGAGGCTCTGACCACCTGTCACCCCACGTCGTGGGTCTCGCAGGTCACGGGTGTGCCGTTCCTCGTTGATCTCACCGTCTCGCCGTAATAGATCTTCCGGCGGGCAGTTCCCGGATCGAACGCCGGAACGGCAACGACCCAGGGTCGGTGCTCCCACCGTGACAGCGACGCCTTGGTGGGTAGCCGGCCCAGCACGAGTGGATGGTTGACATACATTTTCCGCCCGAAAACCGGCGCCTCCTGACGTCATCCTTCCACTCGTCGCGCCGAAGGGAATGCGGATCAAGGAGTGCGGCTGGGGCGGATGCGTCGCGAGGTGCGAGGAGGCCCAGGTAGCGGAGTTCTACCTGGGCCGACGGAGCCGGGGCACGCACCTTCATCCACGTCCCTATTGCCGGGCGCTCTTAGGTTGAGGAAACTTCCAGACGGGGAAAGACCGGCAATGGCTCGGCAACGGTCGGGCCGTTGTCACCGCACTGTTGGACGATGCGGTGAGCAGCTTCAGGAAGGAAGGGTTCCAGCTGCGCCGCCAACACTCGACATGTTTCAACGAGTTCGCCAAGCGCTGCATCAAGCGGTTGCGGTGATGCGCCATCCTTGCGTTCGGCTTTCGCCAGTGTCCATGGTGCGACGGCTTCGACGTAGCGATTTCCATGATCGCCGAGGCGTATGATTGTTTCGGTGGCGCGACGAAAGTCAAACGAGGCCAGAGCCTGGTTGATAATATCGGCGGCCTCGGCGCGAGCGGCTCTCAGATCTGCCGCCTCAAGATTGTCTGCCGCGATCGAAGGTATCACTCCATCGCGGTAGCGTCGGACCATGGAAACGGTGCGGTTGACCAGATTACCTATGTTGTTGGCAAGGTCTTCATTGGCCCTGGTGACGAGGCGTGCGGCGGTGTAGTCGGTGTCGCCTGTGCGGGCGACGTCTCGTAGCATCCACCAGCGCAACGCGTCGGTGCCATATTGCGCGACGATGTCGGCGGGGTCCTCGGCGTTGCCGGCAGACTTACTGATTTTCTCGCCATTGGCAGTCAAGTACTCGTGTACAAGGATGGTGTCGGGCAGGCGAATGCCGGCAGAAATCAGCATGGCGGGCCAGTAGACCGCATGAAAGCGAATTATGCCCTTACCGATGACGTGAACACGCCGATCGGCATCGGTCCACCAGTGACGAAACGTGTCATCATCGGTGCCGTAACCTGGTGCGGTGATGTAGTTGGCAAGTGCGTCGTACCAGACATAAATAACCTGGTCGGGGTCGCCGGGTACGGGGATTCCCCAACCGCGTGCACGGGTCATACTGCGGGAAACGCTGAAGTCCTCCAGCCCAGCCTCGACAAAAGACAGAACCTCGCGCTTACGCGACGCCGGCTCGATGTGGAGCGTATCATCGGAAATAAGCTTGATCAGTTGCTCCTGGTAGCGACTGAGTCGGAAAAACCAGTTATTCTCCTCAACCATCTCCGGAGTGATGCCGTGCTCAGGGCATCGGCCGTCGGCGAGTTCGTCCGGCGAATAGAATAGTTCACATCCGACGCAGTACAGACCGGCGTAGCTTTTACGGTAGAAATCACCGCGCTCTGCGCAGGCTGCCCACAGCTTGTTCACGCCTGGGCGGTGCCGTGGATCGGAACTTGTCTTGATGAAGTCGTCATATGAGAGGTTCAGGGACTCGCGAAGGGAGGCAAAACGCGCGGCGACCTTATCGACGTACTCTTGTGGAGTGATGCCCTCGGCTTCGGCACCCTGTACGTTCTTCAGGGCGTTGTCATCGGTGCCGGTCTGGAAACGGACGTCATCACCACGTTGGCGGCGGTGGCGCGCCAGGACGTCAGTCTGGACCATCTCCAAGGCGTGTCCGACGTGCGGTCTACCGTTGACATACGGAATTGCTGTCGTCACAAAGTAGCGACCCATCACGGCCCTTCTGCCCCGCCGGTCGCCGCTCCGGGTTGAGGAGGCTCCGGGTCGGGGGCCTCCTCGTCAGTCGGTCAGGACATGCGGAGGAGGCCGGAGACCATCATCATCCGGCTACGCATCGCCATCGTGACGGCGGATGTCCCCAGCATGAGCCGGATCTTACACGAGATGGCGGCCGGGCTGGCTCACGGAGCTGCGAGCTGGGCCGACGGCGTCCCGTAGGGTCAGGCGGAATCGATCACCCGTGCCGCCTCGGCCGCTGCGGCGCGCGCACCCACGCGCACACCGCACGCCGCACGCCGCACGCCGCACAGGGGGTCAGATGACCCCGTCGCGTCGCCAGGCCTCGATCTCGGCGGGCTCGTAGCCCAGCTCGGCGAGCACCGCGTCGGTGTGCTCGCCGAGCGCGGGCACAGCGTCCATCGGCGGCGACCATTCGGCTGCGACCGGCGGCGGCAGCAGCGCGCGCACGACCCCGGTCGGCGTCGTCACGTCGCGCCAACGCCCGCGGGCGGCCAGGTGCGGATGGTCGAGCACGTCCTGGACACCGTTGAGGCGCGCGTTGCCGAGCCCGGCCGCATCCAGGATCTCCTGGGCCTCCTTGAGAGTGACGCCCTTGGCCCAGGCGCTGATCACCTCGTCGAGGTGGGACCGCTCGCGGACCCGGTCGGCGTTGCCGGCGAAAGCCGGGTCGTCGGCGAGGTCCGGCCGGCCGAGCACCGAACGGGCCAGCCGTTGCCACTCGCCGTCGTTGGTGGTCCCGAGCACGGCTGTCTGCCCGTCGGCCGTCACATAGGCGCCGTAGGGCGCCACAGCCGGCGAGCCCACCCCGGCCGGGTCCTGCTCGATACCGGTGCCCATCGTGAAGTTCAGCGGGTAGCCCATCCACTCGGCGACCACGTCGAACATGCTCACCGAGATCGCCGAGCCGCGCCCGGTCGCCGCCCGGGCGTAGAGCGCGGCGAGCACTGAGGTCAGGGCGTACATCCCGACGCCGAGGTCGGCCAGGGGGATCCCGGCCTTGGCCGGCCGGCCCGGCTCGCCGGTGACCGCGCACGATCCGGCTTCGGACTGCACCAGCAGGTCGTAGGCCCGCTTGTGGGACAGCGGACCGCCCTCGCCGTAGCCCGAGATGTCGACCGCGATCAGGCGGGGATGCCGGGCGCAGGCATGTTCGGCGTCGAGCCCACGCCGGCTCGCCGCACCCGGGGCGAGGTTCTGGATGAAGACGTCAGCCCGGCTCAGCAGCCGCTCCAGCACGGCCGCGCCACGCGGGTCGGCCAGGTTGAGGCTCAGCGACTCCTTGCCCCGGTTGACCCAGACGAAGTGGGCGGCCATGCCGGCCTGCGCGCCGTCGTAATGCCGGGCGAAGTCACCGCCGCGCGGGTTCTCGACCTTCACCACCCGCGCTCCCATGTCGGCGAGGTGGCGGGTGGCGATCGGAGCCGAGACGACCTGCTCGAGCCCGACCACCAGCAGCCCCGCCAGGGGCCGCGGCCCGCCGCCATCCGGTCCCGGGGAGCCTGACCGCTGCGGCACCGTCATTCCTCCTTCGTAGAGCGCCCGGCAATAGGGACGCAGCGTCGCGGACGTTCTCGTTCACCTGTGGACCTACTGCATCTTTGCCTTCATCTCGTCCAGCCGCATCAGAACCGGGTAACCGCTGACGCCCAGGGCGTTGCCGTGCCCGGTCTGGTGAATGTCGAAGACCGACTGGATCGCGGCGTAGAAGCCCTACACGTCCAGGGTCTGGTTGACGGCACGTTTGGCCTGGCGCAGCCCGAACGATGGCATCGTGGCGATGTGCTCGGCCGCGCCGCCCAGCAGCAACTCGCCCGCTTTCGCCCGCTTGAGCGCGAACTGAAGATCGTTCTCCCAGGTGAAGCCCATGGCCCCGCGGCCACCCGCCGGCGTGGGTCGTCAGCGGCGATCGCCAGCTCCACGGTCTCGGCGGGTTCGATCAGCTCGGTCCAGCCGAGGTCGGCGTAGACCCGCCAGAGCGGAGCCGGCTCCACGCCGTCGTCGACGACCCCCCGGACCAGCGCGGGCGGGCACTGTCTGGCGAGGACCTCGTGGACGGTCTTCTGCCACAGCTGCTGGTCGGCGTCGAGCTCAAGGAGCATCCCGATATTCTGGGACGAACCCGCCGACGAACGCCGAACCGGACAGCGCGTCGGCTGAGCTGAACGGCCTCACGATCTCAGGGTCGGTCTGGGAGATCCAAGCCACGAACGGCCCTCCTCGCTGGCATTCCAGGCGAACAGGTGCGAGAATATCATTCTCCGAGAATGGAAGTAAGAGTCTTCTTATCCTTCGGCAGCACAGACCAGCGGAGGCGGTGGGCCGACCAGTACCGTGCAGTAAGGTTCTGCACATGGTGCAGAAGGCGGAGCTGCCCGTGATCATGCCAAGCGAAGAGCCGGCCTGGAAGCAACGCGCGGTCGAGCGCTCTACCAAGGCCGCGAAGCTCCGGGCCGAGCGGACGGTGATGCGGTTCCTCGACGCAGCCCACCTGATCATCACGGAGAAGGGCAGTACCGACTTCACCGTACAGGAGGTCGTCGACCGGTCCCGCCAGTCGCTGCGCAGCTTCTACCAGCACTTCGGCGGCAAGCATGAGCTGCTGCTCGCCCTGTTCGAAGACGCCCTGCGCCGGGGGACCGAGCAGATCCGCGCGGCCGCGTATGACCAGTCCGATCCCCTGGACCAGCTGAAGGTCGCCGTCCACCTGCTGTTCGAGCTCTCCCGACCCGACCCGATCGCACAGCGTCCGCTGTTCACCGATTTCGCCCCGCAGTTGCTGATCTCCCATCCTGCCGAGGTGAAGGTCGCCCACGCGCCGATGCTCGCGCTGTTCACCGAAATGATGTCGCAGGCCGAAGCCGCCGGGCACCTGCGCTCCGGCCTCAAGCCCCGCCGCGCGGCCGCGCTCACGATGGAGACGGTCATGTTCGTCGCCCAGTCCAGCGGGGTCGCCGACGACGAGAATCCCCATCCCATCACCGCCGACGAGGTGTGGGATTTCTGCGCCGCGGGATTCGCCCAAGGCTAGATCGTCGACGAGTCGGTAGCGGCGGCCCCGGAATGCCGGCGGATGGTCGGTGCCGGGTCGATCGCGCGGTAAGAGCCTGTCTTCGATCTTTAAGAGCCGGTTTTGGATCTTTCTCTTGATCAGGGAGCCGCACCGCAACGGCCCCCGCCGATCGACGTGAGCGCCGACGCCACCAACGAGGATGACGTCCAGGCTGCGATGGCCGAGGCGGAAGCCGCGGGGCCGCTGAGAATCTCCGTGGACACCCACGGCGGCCCGGCGAGCGGGGGACGGCTGATCAACAAGGACGGCAAACCGCTCGACCTCGCCGGGTTCCGGACGACCATCGAGTATTACCTGACCGGTGTCTTCAACGTGCTGCGCCTGGCCGCCGCCGCGATTGCCCGGCAGGAGCCCGTCGACGACGACCGGGGTGTCATCATCAACACCGCGTCGATCGCGGCATACGAAGGCCAGATCGGGCAGGTCCCCTACGCGGCCGCCAAGGGCGGCGTGGTGGGCATGACCCTCGTCGCCGCCCGCGATCTGTCTCCGTTCGGGATCCGCGTCGTCACGATCGCCCCGGGAATGTTCCTGACCCCGGCATATGGCAAGGCAGGCGAGCAGTTGGAAGCGGCCTGGGGCCCCCGAATCCCGCATCCCAAGCGCATGGGCCGACCCGCCGAGTACGCGGCCCTTGTTCAGAACATCGTCGAGAACGACTACCTCAACGGCGAAGTCATCCGCCTCGACGGCGCACTTCGGTTCCCGCCGAAATAAGAGCACATCCGACGAGATGAGAGCGCACTCCGCACCTCCGCACCTCCGCACCTCCGCACCGCACATATGCCGCGCGGAGGTGCGGAAGGCGCTCAGCGCAGCGCCGCGATGACCTCACCGAATATTTCGAGCGTCGGCGTCGGGGCGAAATCGGTGAACCAGGTGTAAAAGCGCTCCACACCGCGATCGGCAAGCGCGCGGAAATGAGCTGTCAGCTCGCGGACGTTCCCGACGACCATCCCATTCTCGCCGGCCATCGGGCCGAATCGGCGCAGCGCGGTGGCGACCGTCGCCGTCCGCTCCGCTTCCGTCGAGATGACGGTGACGAGCTGCTGAACGGAGACCCGGGCCTTTCCCGCCCGCGGCCGCAGCCGGTCGAGGTGCTCAAGTGCGGTGACGGGTAGATTCCACCAGTCGGCGTAGGCTGCCACCAGGTCGAGGGTGCGCGGCCCCGTTCCGCCGATCACGATCGGGATGTGCCGCAGCGGGGTCGGGCGAGGGCGCACATCGCGGAGCGTGTGGTGGAGCCCCTGGTAATTCACCGTTTCGCCGGACCACAGCCGCTGCAGGACCTCGAGCGTCTCGGCCAACCGGGCGACGCGCACCCGCGGCGCGACGTCGCCGATGCCGTAGGCCCCGATCTCATCGGGCATGGAACCCCAGCCCAGGCCCAGCTCGAAACGGCCCCCGGACGCATGGTCGAGGGTGACCGCCTGCTTGGCCAGCAGCGCTGGATGCCGGAACGCATCGCAGAGCACCAGGTGACCGACGGCCAGCCGCTCGGTGCGGGCGGCCAGCCAGGTGGCGGACACGATCGCTTCGAACATCGGCGCGTCAAGCGCACCGGGCGGGGCGAGATGGTCCATCAGCGCGATGCCGGTGAAACCGGTGCGTTCCGCGGCACCCGCGCGCTCGACGATGCCATCCATCGACATCCGCAGCTGGGGTAGGTAGAGGTGACATTCGACTGCCATCGCGCTCCCGGTTACTGGACGGGTTATTCCACCTGATCGACGTGTACCGGACGGCGGCCGGCCATGGCAACGATCCTCGGCGGTCCGGTGCAGCGGTGCAGCGGTCGAAGTGGGCCCGCACCTGGTCGAGCGTGGGCATGGGGTGTCCGGCCTTACACCGCACCACGGCCGCGAGCCCACGCGTCAGCAGGTCTCCGATCGTGTCCGGCGTCCACCAGCCCTCCGCTTCGTACCGGCTGACCAGCTTGACAGGTATTGTTCGCATATTGTTGTCTCTCGCTTCACGAGAGTAGAACTCCCTCAAAGAGGAAACCCAAATTCCAGACCTGGGAGAACGATGAACCTGAGTAGCCATCTCCTCCAGCGCATACTGAAACTCTCCCCGCCCGCGACCCGGGATCTGGTCATCCAGCGAGATCTTCAAGTGCCGATGCCCGACGGGGTCGACCTGCTGGCGGACAGGTGGGCGCCACGGGTCGGTGGCGAGACGTTACCGACCGCTCTGCTCCGTTCCCCGTACGGCCGGGCGGGGGTGTTCGGCCTGAGCATGGCCAGGCCGCTGGCCGAACGCGGGTTCCAGGTGCTGATCCAGAGCACCCGCGGCGGGTTCGGCTCCGGTGGGATCTTCGACCCGCTGCGGCAGGAACGCGAGGACGGCCTCGCGACGCTGGAGTGGGTGGTCAAGCAGCCGTGGTTCGGCGGCTCGATCGTGCTGGTCGGCCTGAGCTACCTGGGCTACGTCCAGTGGGCGGTGGCCGATCACCTGCCGCCGGAGGTCAAGGCGATGATCCCGCATATGACCGAGTCGGCGCTGACACTGGAGTTCCTGCGCAAGGACGGCATGTCCCTGGAGACGCCGTTCGCATGGGGTGCGCTGATCGCCACCATGGAACGCCGTTGGGCGACGTTCGGCAAACCGATCCAGGACAGGAGAACACGCCGCGCGCTGTACACGCTTCCGCTGGGCCGGGCCGATGTCGCCGCCGTCGGCCACCGCACGGACTACATCCAGGACATCCTCGCGCACGACACGGACGACCCGCGCTGGGCCGGCATCGACCACCGGCACCGGGTGGCCGACGTGACCGTGCCGGTCAGCTCGATCGGCGGCTGGTACGACATCTTCCTGCCCGGCCAGCTCCGCGACTTCCAGATCCTGCAGGCGGCGGGGCGCCCGGCCCGGCTCACGATCGGGCCGTGGACGCACACGTCGTTCAACAACACGGCGATCAACGAGGCCATCGAGTTCGGCCTTCCACACGCACGCGGCGACCAGCCACCGCATCGCGCAGCGGTACGGCTGTTCGTGATGGGCGAGGACGCCTGGCGTGACGTCGACTCGTGGCCGCCGAGCGGCTATGCGGCGCAGCGCTTCCATCTGCGGCCCGACGGTGCGCTGTCGACCGAACAGCCCGGCGAATCGGCGCCCGACCGGTACCGCTACGACCCGGCGGATCCCACCCCCGCGGTCGGCGGCGTGCGCCTGCTCACCGACAGCGGCCGCGTCGACAACACGGCCCTGGAGGCCCGCGCGGACGTGCTCACCTACACCACCGCCGTACTCGACCAGGACGTCGAGGTCATCGGCGAGGTCAACGCCGAGATCTGGTTCCGCTCCAGCCAGCCCCACGCCGACGTGTTCGTCCGGCTCTGCGACGTCGACCCCCGCGGCCGCTCGTACAACGTCTGCGACGGTCTGACCAGCCTGTCCGGCGCCGACGAGACCTCTTGCGTGACCGTCGGGCTGTGGCCGACCGCCTACCGTTTCAAGCGTGGCCACCGGATCCGGGTCCAGGTCTCCAGCGGAGCCTTCCCCCGCTACGCCCGCAACCCCGGCACCGGCGAACCACGCGCCGCCGCCACCACCCTCCACGCCGCCGACCAGGCGGTGTACCGCGACCCGACACACCCCTCAGCGGTGATTCTGCCGGTCCGTCAGAGGAGCTGACCGCCAACCCCGCCACCTTCGGAAATGCTACTCTCGCCATCGAGAATATTGATCTCGTCCATGGAGCAGAGTGCATGATAGATCTTGAAGTGGACCGGGGGCTGGCGGTCATCACCATCGACCGACCACATGCACGCAACGCCATCGCGCTGGCCACCATGGGCGAGTTGGACAAGGCCCTCGACGCGGCAGCAGGCGCTGCGGCACTGGTCATCAGAGGTGCCGGCGACCGGGCGTTCGTCTCGGGCGGCGATCTGAAGGAACTGGCGGCGATCCGAACGGAGGACGAAGCGACCGGCATGGCCCTGCGGATGCGGGGATTCTGCGATCGGCTCGCCGCCTTCCCCGCCCCGGTGATCGCCGCGCTCAACGGCCACGCCCTGGGTGGCGGGGCCGAGGTCGCGGTGGCCGCCGACATCCGCGTCGCCGCCGACGACATCACAATCGGCTTCAACCAGACGACGCTGGCGATCATGCCTGCCTGGGGTGGCGCCGAGCGACTCGCCGCCCTGGTCGGCAGGGGCAGAGCACTGCTGCTCGCGGGCGCCGGAACGCTGCTCGACGCCGCTGAGGCCCAGCGTGTCGGGCTGGTGGACCAGGTGCTGCCCCGGGCCTCCTTTGAGGACGGCTGGCGCTCCCTGGCCAGGTCACTCGCCACCGGCCCGGCCAGAGAGATCAAGCGCGTCATGACCGGAACCGTCCCTCCGCACGAGGCGGCGCGCGCCTTCGCGCGCCTGTGGGTGGCCGACGAGCACTGGGATGCCGCCGACAGGCTGATGCGCCGTAACAAGTGACGTGCTGGTAGTGGCGTCCGATGGACGCCACTACCCTGAGCGATCAGGTGACCGCGCCGGCCACCTGCGGCGTCACGCGACCGGCACGGCGATGCTCTTGCGCTCCTGGAACTCCTCGAGGCCGGCGACGCCACTTTCCCGGCCGATGCCCGACTGCTTGTACCCGCCGAAGGGGGCGTCGGGGGAGAAGTAGTTGCCGCCGTTGACGCTGATCGTGCCGCTGCGGATCCTGCGCGCCACCGCGAGGGCCCGGTCCTCGTCGCGGCTGTACACCGCACCGGACAGGCCGAAGATCGAGTCGTTGGCGATACGAACGGCGTCGTCCTCGCCGTCGTAGGGGATCACCGCGAGCACCGGTCCGAAGATCTTGTTCTGCGCGATCTCGCTGGCCGGATCGACCCCGGTGAGCAGCGTCGGCGTGTAAAAGAAGCCAGGATCGACCCGCTTGCCGCCGGTCACCAGCGTCGCGCCCGCCGCGACGGCCCGCTGGACCATGCCGTCCACCCTGTCGCGCTGCCGTTCACTGATCAGCGGCCCCATGAAGGTCTTGGGATCGGTGGGATCACCGTAGGTCACTCGGCCGAGATAGGCCGCGACCTGCTCGACGATCGCGTCGTGATGGGCCCTGGGCACCAGCAGCCGCGAGGTGATCGCGCAGCTCTGCCGTGATCGGCGCAACGGCCGAGTACGTCATCGGCATGGAGCCCACCGAGAGCCGAGCGCTCCCGGACGAACTGCTCGCCTGGTCCACCCAGGAGCGCTTCCGCTACACCCACGACTGGCAGGTCGGCGACCTGATAATCTGGGATAATACCGGCATATTGTACCAGGCTCTGCCGTATGACGCATCCTCGCAGCGAACCCTGCACAGGATCACCCTCGTGGGCGAGGAGGCCTTCTCATGAGGACCGCTGTCGTAACCGGTGGCGGCTCCGGCATCGGCCGGGCCGTCGCGGAACGGCTGAGCGCCGACGGCTACCACGTCGCCGCGTTCGATCTCAACCCAGGCGACGCGGCCTTCGCCGAAAAGGCGGACGTGACCGACCGCGCCCGCCGCGGGATGTGGCCAGCGGGATGGGCTCAGCAGCCCCGGATCGGGGGCGTCGCCGTCGTCGTTGTCTGTGTCGCGTCCAGCGTGATGTGATCCGCTTCGGCGGTCACCTCGATGCCGGTCGATGTCGCCTTCGCCGAGGTCAACTGCAGATTCATGGGCAGCCCGCTGAGTGGCACCGTCACGGTCAGGATCTGCACCGCGCCGTGCAGGATACTCAAGGCACCCAGGCCCTTCACGCCGATACCGGTGGGCACGATTGTGAGTCGGTTGTTCTGGACGCTCGCCTGCACATCACCGAAGACCGTGATCTGCCCGACGATCGGGATATCCACGGGCGCCGAGACCTGCATGCCTGTTCCGGCCGGAGCCAACTGGACCTTCCCGGGTTGGGTGGCGAGGTAGGCATTGAGGTCGGTGAAGGTGAAGCGCACCGAACCGACCACCCGGTCGATCGGCACCGTCTTCACATCGTTATTGATCATCTTGCGAAGCGGGACGTGCACACCGTTGAGGTGCACGTTGATGTCGTCGACACACAGGTCGGGTACGGCGATCCGGTGCATCCGGAAGCCGATGTCCTTGTAGCTGCCCGACATCACCTGGGTCAGGAACGGAATCCCTCCGACGGACGCCTCCGGCCTGCTCGGCAGGTGCTGGCTCTTCTGGACCTGGCTGACCAATTGGGATGCCGCGACGTGGGCCCCGACCCGGTCCACCACGCTGAGCACGACGACCTGGAGGACAAGGACGATCAGAAGCAGCCGGCGTCGGGACCGCCGGCGGCGACGGCGATGAGGCTCCGCACCCGACAGCCCCTGCGCCCCGGGCAGCTCTTCCGTCCCGGGCACTGCCTCCGTCCCGGCTGGTCCCTGCGCCACGGGTGGTCCCCACCGTCGTGCGTCGAGATCGTCCGGTCCACCCGGCGGCAGCGGCCGGGTGGGCGATTGTGCCAGGTGGGGCCGGGTGTCCGCGGGGCGCGGGAGCTCGCCCCCGACCTCGCAGACATCGCCGACATCGCCGACATCGCCGCCGGCCATACCGGCGGTATGGAGACCGGCAGGCTGGTGGCCGCCGGTGGTGTTCTGTTCGCCTTCCTGCCTGTGACCCACGTTGTCAGCACTCCGTTTCGTGTCGAGCAGGACAGCCGAGGCCAGACCGAACACGATGCCCACCATGAACACGATGCCCACCATGAACACGATGCCGACCACGAAGTCGACAGCGGAAGGTGGCCATGAGTGAGGTCTCCAGATCTGCTCTCGGGTACCCCTCAAGCGTGTCCGGGCCGGCCTGTCCCGTCATCGTCCGCCCGCCGACACTCCCTGCTACGCAGAACGCAGTACACACCGCCCGGCACATCCGCTACCGGGACGACACAAGGCTCCATCCCGCAGCAGAGTGACAGCCTCGTGCCGGCCACGAGGCTTCACCGTCTACCTGCCCGCACCCGAGCCGACCACCCGCACTGCGGCTTTCGGTGTCGACTTGGGATGGCGTCGTATAGCCGACAGTTCGAACCGTGTCGCCCGCCGGGACGGCGCC
>NZ_CAUVXI010000132.1:0-1873 GCF_963555845.1 Protofrankia sp. Cas8
GCACTGGCCGGCACCCTGTTCGCGTACGTCCTGGTCGGCGTGATGTTCCGAACGTTGGGCCGGCAGCACGCAGCGGTGGTGGCGCTCGCGACCGCGGGGCTCACCACCTGGCTCGGCGCGCTGTTCGGTCCACTGCCCCGATTGCTGATCGCGTTTGGCAACGCGGTCACTCCCGGGCGAGGCTACCGGGACGGTCCGTTCGCCACCGAAGCGGAACTGCGTGACCTGGTTGATCTCGCGCAGGAGCGCGACGTCATCGAACGTGGTGAGCGCGACATGATCGCATCCGTGTTCGAGTTCGGGGACACCCTGGTACGCGAGGTCATGGTCCCCCGTCCTGACATGGTCCACATCGGGTCGGCGAAAACCGTCAGACAGGCCATCTCGCTGGCATTGCGCAGCGGTTTCTCGCGTATTCCGGTCACCGGGGAGACGGTGGACGACGTCGTCGGGATCGCCTTCCTCAAGGACATGGTAGGCCGGGAGCGCGAAGGCTGGGACGCCCGGCCTGTTTCGGATGTGATGCGTCCGCCCGCACTGGTGCCCGAGAGCAAGCACGCTGACGCCCTGCTACGGGAGATGCAGGCGTCTCGGACCCACATGGCGATCGTCATCGACGAGTACGGCGGCACCGCGGGGTTGGTGACCATCGAGGACATCCTCGAAGAGATCGTCGGAGAGATCACCGACGAGTACGACATCGAGACCGCGCCGGTGGAGTGGATCGATGACGACGTGGCCAGGGTGACCGCCCGGCTGGCGGTGGACGATCTGCGCGAGCTGTTCGCAACGGATGAGCTGCCGGGATCCGGTGATGTCGAGACGGTCGGCGGGCTGCTGGCGAGTGCGCTGGGACACGTGCCGATACCGGGAGCGACCGCAACCGTCGGCGTGCTGACGCTCACCGCCGAGAGCGCGGCCGGCCGGCGCAACCAGATCGGTACGGTGGTGGTCCGGCGGTCGGCGCGCCCTGGCGAGGACGGCGCAGGCGGGTCCGCGAACGAGATCGCCCGCGCCGGCGGCGAGAGCAGAGACGGGGACGCGAAACATGGTGACGGTGGCCGCGACGGCGATGCCCTCGGCCCGGTCGCGCGCCGTACCGCGTTCGGGATGCGTACATGAGTGAGACGGACGAGACAGGGGTGGGCGTGTCGGAGCAGGAGCCGAACAGGCTGGGCTCGAACGGTCGGAACGCCGGTGGACCGCGGTCGGCCGCGGACGTCACGCCGATTGCCCTCGGCGCGCTGCAACCGGAGGACGCCAAGCTCGTGACCCTGGCCCGGTCGGCACGGCTGCGCGCCTACGTGCCCCGCGGCGGAACCGCCTCGGCCCAGGGCGCGGCCGTCCGTGACACCGACGGCCGGACATACGCGGCAGCGACCGTGGAGAACGCCGACGCTCGGCTGACGGTGTCGGCGCTTGCGGCGGCGGTGGTCGCGGCGGCGTCCAGCGGAGCGCGCCGCTTCGAGGCCGCGGCGATCGTGTCGCAGGGCGCGCCGGTCCCGGATCTTCCCGACGCCGGGGACCCTCCGGCCGCTCCGGCCGCTCCCGTCGTGCCTTCTGTACCTTCCGTACCAGCTGCCGAGGACCTGCTCGTGCTGGGCGAGTTCGGCGCCGGCGTTCCGGTGTTCCTCGCCGGCCCGGACGGTGTGGTCCGCGGCCGGGTGAGAACCTAGTGGTTGCCGCCATGGAGACCGAACCGCGGTTCCGGTCGGGGTTTGCGTGCTTTGTCGGACGTCCCAACGCGGGCAAGTCCACGCTGACCAACGCACTCGTCGGCGCGAAGGTCGCGATCACCTCCGGGCGGCCGCAGACGACCCGGCACGCCATCCGGGGCATCGTGCACCGCGACGACGCCCAGCTGGTACTGGTC